>CANRSQ010000013.1 GCA_947642475.1 uncultured Mycoplasmatota bacterium | reverse complement strand
TTTAATTTATTATTCATACTACTTCCCCCAAGTACTTACATTATATCACTTTTCTTATGTTTTTCCAAAGAAAAAAACTAGTTAAACTAGCTTTTGTAGGGCTTTTTCTTTGGCTTCTTTTAACGAATACTCACAGCCACAATAATCTTGTCTATATAGGTTATATTGTTTGGCTAACTGGGTACTACGTTTATAGCCTTCTTTTTTCTTGAAATCGGAATATAAATATTTTGTATTGTATTTTTCTTCTAAGATTTTTCCTATTTTATTTAGTTTCTCGGCGTTTTTGTAAGGACTTACTGATAAAGTAGTACAGAAGTAATCAAAGTTGTTTAATTGGGCTAAATGGGCGGTTTTTTCTAGCCTTAATAAATAACATTTTGTGCATCTTTCTCCGCCTTCTTTTTCTTCTTCTAGCCCTTTTGATATTTTTGTAAATTCTTCACTTTCATAATTTGTTTCTAAGATTTTGACGTCTAGGTTCATTTTACTTATTATTTCTTTTTGGGTTTCTAGTCGTTTATTATATTCGTTTTCTGGATATATGTTTGGATTATAAAACAAAATTGTGATGTCGAAATGTGGGTATAATCTTTCTAGGACGGCACTACTACAAACACCGCAGCAGGCATGAAGTAGTAATTTTGGTTTATTATCTAGACTATCTATTATTTCTTCCATAATGGTGTTGTAGTTGGTTTTCATTGTATCACCTTTTATTTATATTTTCTTCATATTCTTGATATGGATATAAGTTTGTTAATTCTTCATATGTTATTCCAAAAGCGTGGTAAAACTTTTCTTCATCTAATAAAATATATTTTTTATTTTGGTTATTTATTTCGATACCAATAGATGCGAGAAACATTATTTTGGAATAAATAATTTCAATGGTTTCGTTTATATCTGCTTGCGGTATAGCTAAATCTTTGAATGCTTTTAGATAATTCATAACTTTACTTTGATGTTTTTCTGAATTTAAAGATAATTTTCTATCTGCTGATAGACTATTTTGCAAGCTTTCTTCATTTTCGAATATTTTAGTTATTAATTCTTTTATTTCTTTGTCGGTTAGTCCTAAGGTTTTATAAATATCAATTGCGTCCATAATATCTCCCCTTTTGTTTGCATGTTTATTTTACTATTTTTTTCTTTTTTGTCAATTTTTTAGTAAATTTTAATGATGTTTTCAATTGTTTTTGTTTTGAATAGTCCGCTAATAAATATACCACTTGTTTTTGGACCGACAACATTTATTTGCAGACTTCTGGTATCAAATATTTTACTTAATAATTTTTGATTATTTTGAATTAATTCGATATTACTATATTTAACCATTATTGTCCTTTTATTTAGTATGCCATTGGTAATTAATATTAAATTATTATCATTACCTATTTGCTTTGTTTTATATTGCATGTAGGCTATTAAAAGTATGAATGGAATTAGGATTAGTGATATAAAGTATGTATATGGTGAGACGATTATACAGATTATAATAAGTGGAAGTTTACTTACTAGATAATGTTTTAAAACGTTTTTATCGCCTTTTGTTTGTATTACTTCGTTTTGATATTCAGGGATGATGTTTTCGATGATTTTGTTTTTTTCTTTTTCTTTTACATATAGACTTATGATTGTTTTTTCTTCTTCCTCTTCTCCAATTCCAGCGTTAACTACTTCTATTAAATAGTAATTAAGGATTCTAGCTTGGATTGTTTGATGAATGATAACGGCGTTTATTTTTTGAATTGGAATACTATATTTGTAGGTAGTTAAGGCTCCATAAGATAATTTTATATTGTCTTTTTCTCTTGTACATTTAAAATTATGATAACCTAGGTATGATTTGAATAATGACCATATGATTGGGATTATAATGATAAATAATGGAAGAATTGTTAGAAAAACACCTTTTGTATTAGATGTTAGGGTAAAACCTAAAATTACGCCTAAATATACTATTATAAGTACAATGATTGATAGTATATTGGTTGACAATAACATGTGTTTGAAAACGTCTTTTGGCGTATAGTTTACTAAACTTTCTATTTCTTCGTTTTCTGTTTGTTTTTGTTTTCCTGAACGCATTAGTATTTCATCTTTTAATTCTTTGGCTTTATTATTTTTAAAGATTAATTTACCTTTATATGTTTCGTTATTAGTGTTTAAATCTATTTTTAGATTTGAAGTTCCTAATATTTTTTCTAATATATTTCTTGTTATATTGATTGTAGCGATGTCGGCTAAATGAATGGTTGTTATTTTTTTAAATAATTTTCCTTTTTCGATGATTAGGCTTTCTTCATTAAATGATAAGTATGTATTTTCCCAAGAAATCCAAAAAATGAAGGTAAATATTAATAATAAAATGGTGATTACTAATAATATTAGACCATAGATGCCTAGTCCTAGTTTCATTAGGGTTCCGGCAGTGGCTTCTATTTCTGCCCTACTAAGATCACCTAACATACTGGTGACTACCGAATAACCAATAAGTAAAATGAAAATAAAACTACTGATTAGTTTTTCTAAAATTATTGATGGATGCATTCTAGTTTTCATTTTTCTTCTCCAATTTATTTTTTAATAGTTCATTTACTTTATCGCTGATTTCTTTAGCTTCTTTATTATTTAGGAATTTAATATCAACGGTTCCAGCGGCGGTGAAAATATTGACGTTTGATAGACCAAATATTCTATCAATTGGACCGTTACTAAGTTCTATTTTCTGGATTCTTTTGATTTGGATTATTGATGTAGTTATGAGGAAAAGTCCTTTTTTTACTTCTATTCTATCATCTGTTACTGAGTATTTATAACGGTTATATCTAATTTTTGGAAATAAAATTATGTTTAAGATAACTAAAATTGTTATTACTAATAAGCCAATCATAATTAAGGTTCCTATTATACTATCTTTTAGTTCTTGATAAATTGGTATTCCGATACTTCCTGTAATAATTAAGATAATAATCCCTGAAATTAGGGCGTTTATTCGCATAATGGTTATGCCTTTTTTATCTAATGATTTCATTTTATCACTCCTGTTATTATTATAGCAAAAAAAGACTTATGTTTGAAGTCTTTAGATATTATATAAGTTTATAATTGTATTTAGGTCTATTTGTAACAGGTAAATTATAATAGCTCCAGCGGCTAGAAATGGTCCGAATGGAATTATATGATCAGGGCTTTTTTTAAGTAGTAATAATGATATTGGAAAGCCTATGATTGATCCTACAAATATTGATAATATTGCCATTGGATAACCTAAAACTAGTCCGAAAATAAACATTAATTTGATATCTCCCCCACCCATTGATTCTTTTTTAAAGATGAAGTCGCCTAGTTTTTTGATGGCAAACATGGTTAGGAAGGCTAAAATACCTTGAGCGATGCTGGTGACGAAGGCATCTGGTCCATTTATTATGAATATTTCTATTCCAAGGAGTATTCCGAAGAATATTAAAACTTCATCGGGAATTATCATATAATTATAATCACTAACTACTATTATTATTAGCATTGATATAAAGGTTAAGGCGATAATTAATTGTAGTGATAGTCCAAAGGAAATATAGGCAAGAAGAAATAATATTCCTGTAAGTATTTCGAATATGGCATAAAATGGCGATATTCTGGCGTTACAGTGTTTACATTTTCCTTTTTGGAATAAATATGATAATACAGGGAATAGTTCTAAAGCGCCTAGTCTAGTATTACAATTTGGGCAGTGACTAGGTGGGGCGATGATTGATTCTCCTTTAGGCAATCTATACCCTACAACATTATAAAAGGAACCAAAAACGGTTCCAATAATAAAGACTAATATAAAACTAACAAATTCCATAATACTCTCCTTATTGCTGAATAGCGCTGTACATATTGAACATTGGAATTACGATTGATAGAACGATAACTCCAACCATAACGGTTAATAGGATTATCATTACTGGTTCAATAAATGTTTTGATACGCGCTACGGCGTTTTTGTGTAAATCTTGATAATAATCGGCAACTTTTTGCATCATTTCTGGTAGTTGTCCTGTTTTTTCGCCGGTAACAATCATTTCGTAAGCTGGTAGTGGGAATGCCCATTGGTCTTTGAAGGCTTCTGACACTTTACCACCTTTTGAAATGTTGTTGATGGCTTCTAATATCATTAATTTATATATTTCGTTATTACTTACTTTATTTAATATATCCATACTGTCGGTAATGAAAACGTTATGGGCTAATAAGGAAGCAAATGTTTTTGTAAACATAGTAACTTCGTTATATATGACAACATTACCAAACCCTGGTGTATGCATGATTAACCATTGGACACTGGTTCTAAACGATTTTACATTACGATATAAATACATAAATAATAAGATTATTATAACTACGGCGAGTCCAATCCAAATAATATAAGTACTTAAGAAATCACTTAACCATAATACGAATAAGGTAATTCCAGGAATTTCAGCAGAATCCATACTTTCGTAGATTTCAACGAATTTTGGAACGACATATAACATTATAAATGTTCCGACAGCAATGGCGATGATGAAAATTATTATTGGGTACATCATTGCACTTACCATGGCTTTTCTAGTGGCTTCAGCTTCGGTATAATATTCTTCCATATCATCTAATGTTTCTGGAAGTTCTCCAGTTAATTCCGAAGTTTTTACCATATTAATTAATAGTCTTGGAAAAGCATCGCTTTGGTTACTTAATGCTTCACTAAAGCTTTGTCCGATTGATAAATCGTATACTACTCCGTCTAGGATTTTTTTATAAACTTTATTTTTTGAAAATTGCCTTGTTAATATTTTTACTGAATCTGCTAACGGAATTCCGGCTTTTAAATATGTCGAAAGTTGTGCTAAAAGGAAGATTAGGTCTTTAGTTTTGAATTTTCCATTAAATGAGTTTTGTCCTCCATGGAAAAATTGGATAAATTTTGATGTTTTTATATCATAAATTGTGTGTCCTTCACTTGCTAGATATGAGTGAACTTCGACTTTTGAATAGGCATCGAAATAACCTTTAACGGGTTTTCCGTCGGTTCCTTTTATAGTATATTGATATGTTTGTTTTTGTTTTGATTTGGTAGCATCTTCGCTATCGAAATTTATTTTCATTTCATCCATATTGGCTATTTTGGTGTCTTTAGCGTTTTTTACGAATGAAATTTTATCACTTTGTTTATCGATAAATTCTTTGGCATTTTGTGATGTTGAGATTATGCTTTCACCAAAATCATCTAGTTTAGTACTTAAATCTGTAGTTGGTTTAACACTTCTAACTTTTTGTTTTGGTTTATTATTTTTAGATTTTTTGGTAAATATTAAGGCTATAGCTACAAAGAAACTTTTTATGAGATAAAAAATAGCTTTTGGTATTACTATAAGTCCTTTAAAAAAGTACTTGATAAAATTATAGATTGCTTTGCATGGTAAAAGTAATATATTAAGTACCATTAGACACTCACCTATCCCTCGTTATTCTTACTATAGATAATTATAACATAATTTTGTCTATAAATAAAACATTTTTTTCGAAAAACATATAATATGTTAGAAAGGGGTAATAAAATGAATTACTATAACCCATATTTCATGATGGCTCCTATGAGTAATGTGGCTCGTCCTGGGATTTTAGGAATGTTATCTGGTGGTGCGGGAAGAGGTTTTAGCCTTAGTTCGATTATTAGTGGAACTCAAAAAACTTTAGGTCTTGTTAACCAAGCTATTCCAATTGTTAAGCAAGTGGCACCGGTTATGAAGAATGCGAAAACTATGTTTAGGGTAATGAATGAGTTTAAAAAGGTTGATACCCCAACTAATAATATTTCTGATAATACGGTAGTAGATAATACTGCGGTTTCTGAATCTAGTACTGATGTTAAGGATGAAGTTAGTGTTTCTAGTGGTGGCCCTACTTTCTTTGTATAAGAAAAAGTTTACTGTTTTTAGTAAGCTTTTTTCTTGAGTTTATTTATAATGTATTTATATTTTAATTTTTGGAATATATTTTTTTCGTATTTATATTTGGTTTGATAGTTTTCTTTTAAATATTTTATATAATTTTTATCTTTGATGAAATCGGTTATGTAATTATTTTGTTTTTTTTCTTTTTTGAACTTATAATAAGTAATTATGTAGTAATGTTTATCATATACTACTTCTTCTTTGATTATTCGATATCCTTTTTTTTGCATTTTTTTATGTAAAAGCGGAATATCGTTATGGGAACTTATTATAAGATCGTTTTTAATATTATTATCTAATATTTTTAGAATCGTATGAGTACCCATGCCGGCTATTATTATGATTTCGTCTTTTATATTTATATTTTTAAGGCCGTCAGTTACTTTTGTCTTGATATTTAGACCTTCTTTTTTAATATTTTTTTTAGCTTTTTCAATACATTTTTCTGATATATCGGTGGCTAAACATGTACAGTTTTTTTCTTTTGTTAAGTATATATCTACTAGGGCATGATCGGCACCGACATCGATTATCTTTGAACTATTGGGAACAAAATCACAGATTGTTTTAAGTCGTTTTGATAGCTTAATCACCTAGGTAGTCCTTTAATTTTCTACTACGTGATGGATGACGTAATTTTCTTAAGGCTTTGGCTTCGATTTGTCTGATACGTTCTCTGGTTACTCCAAATAGTTGTCCAACTTCTTCTAGGGTTCTTGGTCTACCATCTTCTAATCCGAAACGTAGTCTAATTACTTTTTCTTCTCTTTCGGTTAGTGTTAGTAAAACTTCTGATATTTCGTCTTTTAATAATTCGTTTACAGCAAAATCTTCGGGGCTCATGTTTGTTTCGTCTGGGATGAAATCTCCTAAGTGTGAGTCGTCTTCTTCACCGATTGGTGTTTCTAAACTAACTGGTTCTTGACTTATTTTATATATATCTCTGATTTTTTCTACTGAGGTTCCCATTTTCTTAGATAGTTCTTCTTCGGTTGGTTCTCTATTAAGTTCTAAAGTTAGTTGTCTTTCTACTCTAGCAAGTTTATTTATTGTTTCAACCATATGTACTGGTACTCTTATTGTCCTGGCTTGGTCAGCGATTGCTCTTGTGATAGCTTGTCTAATCCACCATGTTGCATAAGTTGAGAATTTATATCCTTTTGTTACGTCGAATTTTTCTACGGCTTTCATTAATCCGATATTTCCTTCTTGGATTAAATCTAGGAATAGCATTCCTCTACCTACATATCTTTTGGCAATACTAACTACTAGTCTTAGGTTGGCTTCGGCTAAAGTGGCTTTGGCTTGTTCGTCACCTTCAACTATACGGTCAGCTAGTTCGGCTTCTTCTTCGGTTGTAAGTAATTTGATTTGTCCAATTTCTTTTAGATACATTCTTACTGGGTCATTGATTGTTAAATCTTTGGTTAGGGTTTCGGTATCGTTTGCGGTTACATTATCGTCGTCATCGGGATTTTCTGAAACTATTTTAATGCCATTTTCACTTAAAGCATTATATAAATCGTCTAATGAATCAGCATCTAGTTCTAGTCCCTTTAGTTTATCGGCTAATTCTTCGTAAGTTATTTGTCCTTTTTTCTTTCCTATTTTTATTAATTCTTGTTTTCTTTCTTCAAAAGTTTTTATTTCACTAAACATATATTACTCTCCTTTTTTTAAATCTATTATTTTTTGTGCGATTTCAGCTTTTTTTAAGGGATCTAGTTCGTCTTTCATTTTGTTTGTTAGTCTATTTATTTCGGTTTTTACGTTATAATCTCTTATTACTTTTATATAATCGTCAATTTCTTCTATTGAATAGTTTTCGTTTAAGTTTGCTTCTTCTACTTTTTTGATGGCGTTTAATACTTCTTCATCACATTCGACTGAATCGATTAGGTCAGCTTCTTTTATATATCCTTTATCGTTATAAAAAATTTTTATTTCACGGGCTAACATTCGGTATTCTTCAGTCGGCATGTATGTTATTTTTGTATTATACATATTTATTACTTCTGGGCTTCTTAGCATATAGTAGATGAGGTTTCTTTGGGCGACTTCATATTTGTTTAATTTGTTTTTTGTTTTTTCTTTTGGTTTAGGCTTTGGCGCTTTTTGGATCTCTGTTGGGGTTATTTTGTTTCTTATTATGCTTTCGTCTAAACCTGTTTCATCGATTATTTTTTTTATTGTTAGTTCTTTTAATATTTCATCGTCTATTTTATTTATTTCTTTAATTGCTTCATTGACGTATTTAGCTTCATCTACGGTATTTGATAAGTTTTTGCCTTTTTTTAGGTATTGTAATTTGAAATCCATGATGCTCATTGGGTTTTGTATTTTTCTTTCGAAATCTTTTCCGTATTTGGTTATATATTCATCGGGATCCATACCGTCTTCTAGTCTGATTACTTTTGGAGTTACACCAATTTTTATTAATTCATCAGCGCAGGCCATTGTAGCTTTGGCTCCGGCTTCATCACCATCGAAACAAAGAATTACTTCTTTGGCCATTCTTTTTATTAAGATGGCTTGTTCTTTGGTAACGGCGGTACCCATGGTGGCAATTACGTTTTTGACGTTTATGGTGTGCGCTCTTATGACATCCATAAATCCTTCCATAACGATTATTTGATTTTTTTGTCTGGCGATATCTTTTGCGCGATGATAATTATAAAGAAGCTGTCCTTTTTTAAATATTTCGGTTTCTCTGGTGTTGAAATATTTGGAATTATCTTCTTTATTATATATTCTTCCGCTATAAGCGACGATATTACCATTTAAATCGTAAAGCGGGAACATGATACGGTCATAGAATAAGTCTAGGTAGCCGTAGGCATTTTTATTTACAAGTCCACTTTTCATGATGTCTTTTTCATCAAATTTTTTAAGGAGTATTTTTGAAAGGGTGTCTTTACCGTTTAGGGCTAGTCCAATTTGGAATTCTTTAATTATTTCATCGGTAATGCCTCTATTATATAAATATTGTTTGGCTTCTTTACCACCAGTTGTATTTATATTATTTATATAGAATTTTAAACTTAAGTCATAAATTTCATGAAGTTTATTATTATTTTTTGTCTTTGGAATTTTTCCGACATTGATGTTGATTCCACCCATATCGGCTACTTTTTTTACGGCTTCTATGAATGAAATGTTTTCGTAATCCATTATGAATTTGAAAACGGTTCCGGTGGCCCCGCATGAGAAGCATTTATATATTTTTTTATCGCGGTTTACGCTCATACTTGGGTTATTATCATCATGGAATGGACAGATTCCAAAGTAGTTTCTTCCTTTTGGAGTTAATGAAACGTAGCTTGAAATAACATCGACGATGTCTACGCTATCTCTGATTTCTTGGATTTGTTCTTGACTTAATAAATTCATTAGGCATCTTACTCCTCTATATATAATATACGGTATTTATACCCCCATTTCCTTTTTTTTTGACAAAAAAATTATATTTTTTGTAAATTTTCATATAATATTGGTAAAAAAGAGGTGTTTTTTATGATTTTGAAGTGGATTAAGCTTGTTAGTGTGTTTGGAATTTTTGTTTTATGTTTTCTATTTCATTTTATGTATGACTGGTGTCCTAACACTTTGTTTAGTATATTTTTTCCGGTTAATGAAAGTATTTTTGAGCATTTAAAGATGATGTTTACGGCGATGATTTTTTATGGCTTTTTTGATTTTTTAATTTTGAAATTTTTTCATCAAAAAAAAGATAATTTTTTAGTTAGTTTGTTTTTGAGTTCTATTATGAGTATTCCCACATTTTTAATTATTTATTTGCCTTTTTATTATTTAATGGGTGAAAATATGATTTTAAATTTGACGTGTTTATTCATTACGGTTGTTATTAGTCAGGTTATAAGTTATTTTGTTTTGAAATCATCTAATTTTAATAAGCTTAATATTGTTAGTTTGATTGGAATAATTCTTGTTTATATTATTTTTGGTTTTCTAACTTATTATCCGCCTATTAATGATTTGTTTTTTGATGTGGTAAGTGAGAAATATGGAATAAATACTTATGCGATGTGATAATTTGGATTAGTAGAATTCATGTATTCTACTCTTCTTTTCATTCTTATTTTGGTTATTCCTTTTAGTTTTGGGCTATTTATTATTGATGTATCTTCGGGATAAATATTTTCGTATTCTTTTAAATCATTATGATGGATTATGGCATATTTGTATTTTCTTTGTTTATATATACTGATTAAATTTATTGGTGATTTTTGTTTTAGTTTTGTTATATTATCTTCCCAAATTGTGATTATGGATATATTTGCGCTTTGGGTCATATTATTTTCACTCCTTATTTTAATCTTTTTAATATTTTCCTTTTGCTTACACCTTTTAGGCTTTTGTTTTTGGTTATTTGATCTATTTCTGGATGATTTTCTTCGTATTCTTTTAACTCGTCATAATGAAAGATTGCTGTTTTGAATGTTTGTTCTTTTGATAAGCTATATTGTTTATGAGCTTCTATAGCGCCTATACCTAGTCCGGCAAAAATAACTAGTCCTGTTATGACTGGTTGTTTTAATACGGTGTTTAATAAGGCTAATCCAACACTGGTTATAGCTAAATTTCTAGGTGTTTTATCTTCTTTTAATTCTTGGTTTTTGACATGAAGTTCTAATTCTTTACTGATCCATGCTTTTATTACTTCGTTATCTTTTTTGTTTATTTTATGTATGGCGTATTTTACTTTGTCTTTGCTTTCTTGCATACTAATTTCCCTTTCCTTAAAAACTAAGGGTTATTTTAACATTTACGGGTTATTATGTCAAATTTTTTGTAGAAAAAAGTCCCTATTTTAGGGACTAATCTATATAAACGCTAAAAGCATTAGCGGGCAAGAGTTTGGATGGCTTTAGTATTTAGATTTATTTTTACTGAGCCATCCTTTAGGGTAATTAAAATTTTACTATTTTTTAGTGTCTCAAGTGTTTGTTTATGGGGGTGACCATACAAATTATTTTTACCTGCGGAAATTAAGCTTATTTTGGGCTTTATTTTTTTAATAAGCTCAGGAGATGTACTGGTGTTTGATCCATGATGGCCTACTTTTAATATATCCACTTGTTTTAAATTATATGTATTTAAAATGTATTTTTCTCTTTCCTTTTCTGCATCTCCCATTAATAATATATTCGCTTTGCCGATTTTTGTATAAATAATTAAACTATCGTCGTTTTCATTAGATGATTTTTGACTACCTAGAAATTGGAAATTTATGTTTTTTATTTTTATATTTGCTTCGTTTATGTTTCGAATGTTTATTTTTTGTTTTTTGGCGGCAATTATTATTTGTTTTTCTAATTCGTTATTATTTGAACTATTTAAAATGATGTTATTTACTTTGAAATCTTTTAATAAGTTTATGGCCATTCCGGCGTGGTCGAAATCGCCGTGGGTTAAGATTAAATAGTCTAATTTATTTATTCCTTCGGATTTTAGATATGGAATTATTTTGGTTTTGGCGAGGTTTGGTGGAGTTTTGTTTTGATAATTTATTTGTCCGCCAGTATCGATAAGGATATTTCCTTTATTATTTTCTAATTTTATTAATAATGAGTCTCCTTGGCCGACGTCTATCATAGTTAGGGTGGGACTTTTCTCCAAATAACCTATATTGGTATGGATTATAATGGTTATTATTAATATTATTAAGCCTCTTATTTGTTTCTTTTGTAATTTGAATAAGGCATAAGTTATGATTATATAATATATTATTTGATAAAATATGTTTATGTGTTTTAAGGTGATGGTTAAGTTTATATTGTTTATGATTAGTGAAAGGGTTTCTAATATTTTGGTTGCTTGGAAAAATATTTCATCGAGGGGATTTATGATTATGGTTATTAATGAAAGTGGATAGATGATAAATGAGACTAGTGGAACAAATATTATATTTATGAGTGGTGATAGTAAATTGATTTCGTGAAAGTTATTTATTTGAATGGGCATACTGGCGAGAAAGGCGATTAATGATATTACAAATGTTTTTGTTATATAGCTTTTTTTATCGTTTATTAATTTATTAAATAATATGAGATAAAATGTTATTACAAATGAAAATAGAAAGCCGATATTATAAATTATGTATGGGTTATATAATAGATATAGACTACAGATGAATATTAATATGTAGATGGTGTTTATTTTTAAATTTAGGGCTTTTTTGATGGTTAGTAAAATAAAGGTTATAGTGGCTCTTACGACTGACGGTGAAAAGTTTGTTAGAAACATATAAAATATTAGTATTATTATAACTATTGAATAGTTTATTTTTTTGTTTTTTGATATTTTATTTAGAATAAATAGAATTATGGTAGCTAGTAAAGCGATATGCATTCCGGAAATAGCTAGCAAATGGCTGATACCGTTTATTTGATAGCTTTCGATGGCCTCGTCTTCTATTAGGTCTTTATTTCCTAATATAAAGGTATTTAGGTAGTTTTTACTTTTATATTCGTTTATTCTATTTTGGATATTTTCTTTTAATTTGTATAAAATGTGTTGCTTTTTGTTTATTGTTTGTATATTATCGGCTTTAAATGTGTAGATTATTTTTTTACTTAGGAGATATTTTTGATAATTAAAGAGGTTAAAGACTGTGTTTTGTGTTGGCTTGGTGAGTGTGCCGGTGGCTTTTATTTTTGCTCCTAATTTACAAGTGAATTCTTTTTGATAGTTGATGATTATTTTTTCTTTTCCTTTGATTGTTATTTGGTTATAAAGGTTTGTTTTTTTACATTCTATAATTATTCCGGTTATTTCTGTTTCGTTTGATTTATATTTACTTTCAGGGGGTTTATCATAATTTATTAGTGTGTTTATTATTGAAATTATGGAGATTATAATGGTAATTATTTTAAGTGGTGATGCTATCTTTGATTTTTTCAAATGCTGCTTCTCCTATTCCACTTACTTTTGTAATATCTTCGATTGTTTTGAATTCTCCTTCTTTTAGTCTATATTCTATAATGGCTTTGGCTTTACTTTCACCTATACCTGGAAGTGTTTGCAGTTCTTCGATGGTGGCTTTATTTATCGATATTTTCCCATTTGTTTGCGTTTCTTTTTCTTTTTTTGTTTCGATTAATGGGCTTTCTACTTCGTTTGTGACGCAGGCGTCGTTTACAGCTGGGCATGTTATTTTTGTTTCATTATTTTCTTTTAGTTTTTTTACTTCGGTTTTAGAATAGACTAATATAACCATTTCATCTTTGACTTTTTTACTTAGATTGATGACTGAGGTATCGGCGTTTTTGGTTAGACCGCCAGCTTTTTCGATTATATCCATTACTCTACTTTCTTCATTTACTTCGTATAGACCTGGATTTTGTATTTCGCCTTTGATATCTACTTTTAGTAGTCTTGGGGTTTCTTTTGTTTCTTCTTTGGTTATTATTTCAGGTTCTTCTTCATCAGTTTCTTGGTTTAATAGCCATAGCATATACAGGTTTAAGGTAATTAATATTGTTATAATGACTATTAAGGTGATTGTGGTTTTGTGTTTTTCTGTAAATTGTTTTATATTCATTTTTTTCCTCCTTTGTTATTTAGCCTATTTTTATTCTTCATATATAATATACGATATTTATAGGGCGAATTCCTTGTTAAAAATGAAAAAAATTGCAAATTCTTGCAATTTATACTTTTATTTTCTTATTTTTTGTTTCAATATTGACTCTTTGGACGATGGCTAGTCCGGCAATTAAGGTTATTACGAAACTTCCACCGTAACTAAAGAATGGTAATGGAACTCCGGTTAATG
This sequence comes from uncultured Mycoplasmatota bacterium, assembly GCA_947642475.1. Taxonomy (GTDB): domain Bacteria; phylum Bacillota_I; class Bacilli_A; order RF39; family UBA660; genus Coprosoma. The sequence goes on along the minus strand of CANRSQ010000013.1, from coordinate 9,992 downwards.
GGATTAATCCGAACATTCCGCCTAGGTTGACGAATATATGGGCAAATATTAAACAAGCTATTCCTAGACACATGTATCTCCCTCTTAGGGTTGAGGCTCTAGAGGATATTAGTAGTATACGCCATAAAATTAATCCGTATCCTATGAATATTAATATACAGCGGTAAACTCCATATTCTTCAGCAATAATGGCGAAGGCTGAATCGGTATGGGGCTCTGGAATATACGAATATTTTTGTTTACTTTTTCCGATCCCAAGTCCCATGAGTCCGCCATCGTTTATGGCGATGTAACTGTTACATACTTGGTAGCCTCCTGATTCGTATTGACCGCAAGGATCGAACCATGAAGCGAATCTGGACATTCTGGCGTCATTTAATACACTTTCACCACTACTGCTATAAATAAAGAAACACAATGCTCCAACTACTAGTAATAGGCCACCATATTTAAGTTTTTCAATGTTGAGTATTGGGCTTGCGAGGAACATCATTCCAATTATGAAAAGGGTTATTAAAAGGGTTCCTAGGTCTTTTTGTAAAAATATTATGCCTGGAATTATTAAGGCAATTATTAATATTTTCCCTATAATGTTGTAATGCGGAATATTGGTTGTTCTAAGCTTGCGATAATACTTTTCAAATAATATGGCTAGAAAAGTTATTATAACTACTTTAGATGGTTCACTTGGTTGTAATTTCATGAATTTTAAATCAATCCAGTTGTGTGAACCACTTAGGGCGTCTGATCTCCAAGCTATAATATTTAAAATAACTAATATTATAAATAATAATCTAACGATGGCTTTATATTTTTTTGTATCGACTTTTAGGATAATTAAGGCGATTATACATCCAGCTATAATATATAATAATTGTCTGAAGAAGTAATAATATATTGAAACGTCGTAATTTACTACGGCGGCTCTACTTGAGGCGGTAACGATAGTAAGTAAACCGAAGACAAAACCCACTATTGTAAGTATCAACAGTGGTTTATCTAAATCTTTAAAAATTTTTCTAAAAGACTGGCTCATAATACGTTCTCCTATCATATAATATGATAACATATTATTTGTATTTTTTGAATGAAAAAGCATATAAAAATATAAAATTAGGTGTTTTTAATAGTCGTTTTATGACAAATAACGTACAATATATTAGTAATAGATAGGAGGCTGAAAAATGTATTACTATGGCGGATATCAAGGCTATGGATGTGGTAATCCATGCGGCGGTGGCTGTCAAGGTGGCGGTTATGGCGCTGGATATGGTGCTGCTATTATCCTAGTACTATTCATTTTATTAGTAATTATCATTGGTGCACGTGCATTTGGTGGTAATAACAATAATTTCTAAAAAAGACCAGGAAAATTCCTGATCTTTTTGTTTATATTATTTTAGCGGCTTTTTCAGCTTGTTTGCGTTTTGTTTTGGCTTTTACTCGTACAGATTCAATTGGTTCTTGCGCTTCTTGTGGTTTTGGTTCTTCTAGTACAGGTGTTAGGTTATTGGCTTTAAGCATTTTGTATGTGTGTAATCTTAGATAAGGTGGCAAAGAACCTTTATATAAAACATTTTCGTCTATTTCTCTGTTTTCTTTTAATTGTTGTAGGTATTCTAATTCTTCGTCTATTGTCATAGTATTCTCCTTTTTGGGGTATATGTGTATGTTTTTCTTTTTAATCTTCAATACCGTCTATACAATTATCATATAACCATTTTTTTAAATTAGTATTATCATTTGTTTCATAATAATTTATTAATAGAGGTAAATATTCTCCGATTTGTTCTACTGGTATTGTTATTATGCCTTGTCCATTTTTTATCATTTCTTTATTAGCAACTAAATTAGCTACTCTTTTATTTCCATCTAAAAACATTTGGCTTCTTTGTATCCAACAAAATATATCGATACATCTTTCTAGTTGGTTAGGGTTTTTCATGATATCTTCTAGCTCTTTGTCATAATTACATTCACTAGGTAATTTTGGACGCCATGTGGTTCCTGTTATTCCAACACCTTTATCTCTAAAATTGCCTAATGGATTTATATTTTGACCTTTACATATTTGAAAATGTATTTTTTTGATATAATCTATTGTTAATTCTTCGTCTAGGGTATTTAATACTAGCTGCCAACCATCTTTTAACCCTTTTAATTTTAACATATCATCCACTGAAATATTTCCGGTGTTGATATTATTCATAAATGATACTGTGTCAGCAAATGTTACTGCAATCCCTTCTAAGTTTGCGCTTCTATATATATTATCGATTAATTTTCTTTTAGCGAAGAAAATGTTATCTTCTTTGGTCATATTATATTTATTTTTCATATAAAGTCTCCTTTTGGTAATTATTATAAATATTGTATCACAAAATTTACTTTTTTCTAAGAAAAAAGACTTTTCTTAACCGAAAAATCTTTTAATTTCTATTTCTGCATTTTCTACTGAGTCTGAACCGTGAACTAAATTCTCAGTTTTGTTATGACCATAGTCTCCTCTGATTGTTCCGGCAGCAGCTTCTAATCCATCTGTTGGTCCCATGATGTTACGCATTCCTTGAACTACGTTTTCACCTTCAACAATCATACCAACAACTGGTCCAGAAGTCATATATTCTACGATTTCTGGGAAAAATGGTTTGTCAGCTAGATGTGCGTAATGTTCTTTTAAGATTGCTTCATCTAAGTTCATCATTTTCATGTTTGTAATTTTGTAGTTTTTATTTTCGATTCTTGTGATTATTTCACCTACTAGACCTCTTTGATAAGCGTCTGGTTTTGTCATTATATAAGTTCTTTCCATGTTTTTATCTCCTATCTTACAAAGTTAATCATAAATAATAGTGCTAAACTATAAGCGTATTTTAATTTGAATTTAAATTTTAATGATAATTCATTTACTGCTACGACTTTATCGACAGTACTTACAACCCAACTTTCAGCGTATTTTGGAACTGAAGGATTGATTGGGAACATATGACTACGAATCATGTCTTCTTCTTTTCTTGATAATTCAAAATGTTTTTTTGCGGTTTGTAAAGCTTCTTTTGGATGAACAAATGTAGAAACAAATCTATCTTTAGTTGTTCTATCTTCTGGGCTTAAGAAGAAGTCATGTAATAGACCGCCTCTAGCGGTCTTTACATAGTCTAGTCTTAAAAATTTAGCAACTTTATATGAATAATACGCAACTCTCATGGAATGGTCTAATCTACTAATCCCATGATGTTCAATTTTGTCTATTTTTTTAAATTCTTCATTATCTAATATGTTTTTAACAATATTCGTAAATTCTACGTCTTGTTTTTGAACACTCATTACTATTTCACCTCAAGTACTATGACATTATATCATAATTTTATTCAAAATACAAATTTTTTTATTCTTGATTTTCATTTTCTTCTGTCCCTTCAATTGTAAGGGTTTCATTAAGTGGTTGGATTTGTATAAAGGTGTTTCCATCGTTAACTTTTATTTCTTTTCCATTTTTATAACGGTAAATTGTTTGTCCTTTACGGCTATCTTTTTCCCAAGTGATTGGAACGGCATAACCATTTGTGATGTAATAACCTTCTCCTTCTCCGATATTTTTTAGTTTTTGTCTACCGTATGAATCATAGGCATAATTTTCGATTGGTGTGATTATTATATTTTTAACGGTGTATTGTTCACCAGTAATTGCGTCTTTATGTGGAGTTCCTGACATACTTCTTTTATATGTTTTTGTTTCTGGATCGTATTCATATGATGTATCTGTATAATATGAATATTTTATATAAATTTTGTCGGCTTTTTTGGCGTCTTCTTTTTTGTTTAAATTAATTTCGTCAACACTATAGTTTAGTAATAAATCTTTATTTGTATCACGCATATAGCCTTCTTCTTTGGCATATTCTTTTATTTTTTCCATACTTGTAAATACGGTATGTTCAGTTGCTTTTTTAAGTGATTTGTCGCGCCAGAATACATTTGAAGCGGTTAAACCATTGATGTTATCTACTCCTAATGATGAAATGTCGGATTTAGCGTCTTCGCTCCAACCATAGTGAACATAAATTGCGTCATTTTCTAAGGCATAGTCTAGGTAGTATGGTCTTGATGAACGTACTGAACCAATTTTTGCGGTATCTTGATCTTTGAAAAGTGCCATCATTCTGGTGATTCCACCTTCGGCGATTATTTCATAAGTAATATATGCGTCTTGCAAACCAGCGTGTGGCCAAGCTTGGTGATTGTTATTGATCATTACGGCGATTGGCCTTGATTTTGAATTTTCATCAACGATTTTTAATTTTTTAACAATTTTCTTTTCGACTGCTTCTTTTACGTCTTTGTGGGTCATTACATAGTAAGCTCCACCACCAATTAATATTAGTAGTATAAATAGTATAAACCAAATTTTCTTTTTACCTTTTTTTCTTCTTTTTGTTTTAGCCATAATATACACTTCCTTCTACTATAATTATAATAAAAACTGTGTCTTTAGTAAATTAAAAAAACATATAAAATGTTTTTCTATTGTAAATATATGTCTAATAAATTTAGTTATTCGGTTACTATCCAGGCATTTGGGATGGCTCTTGTTTGATTTTGTCCACTACCGTTTACTGGTTTATTTATTAATTCGTTGTTGATTACCAGCCCGCTTGATGTCCCGCCGTCTAAATTGGCGGCGTTATAGGCTCCATAGTTTAGTAATATTTCGGTTAAATCGGACATATCGGCTCCAGATATTCCATGAGCGTAGTCTCTTCCATCCATAACGAGGAATAAGACGATACCGTCTTGTCTTTGAGCAATGGCGCTTCTTGGAGCGGTTCCCCAGCCACCATTGCCTTTTATGAATGATGGTTTTCCATTTACGATTAGGTATGGACCGAAATCTATGGCGTCTCTGATTCCTTTATTGATGGCTTCCTCGGCGCTCATTTTTCCTAATATTAGTTTATTTTCTTTATTGAATCCAATAATTCCGCCGCTTATGCCGACTCTTACTTCGTTGCTTAGGATTTTTCCGTCTTGAATTACGACACCATGAGGGATTCCACCATTACTATTATAGTTTGGATCAATAAAACCGCTGGCGTTCATAGCAACTTTAGCATTATTGTTTTTAGCGATTGTTGTTAACATTTGGCCTTTGGTTCCCATATATTTTGAAGTAGCTATTTTTACTTTGCTTGGATCATATATAGCGATAAGGTATCCTCTAAGTCCGTCGCCGGTTATATCTATCTTTTTGTATATGTCATTTCCTTTATCTTTTGTTAGAATTTCTTTTTCGTATTTATTTAAATACATTGTGGTGCTTTTATAACTATTGAAGATGATTTGGGTACTATCGGTACTTTCGCCGGTTTCCTGTACATAATTTTGTTTTAGAACTTCGTCAATTGTTTTTTCATCATAGAAGATGGTGGCTAAGTATTGATGGTTCATGGTTGTCATGGCGGTTGTTATTAACCAATTTCTAAAGTTTTTATATGGCCCGTATAAAAGAAAGAGGAAGCTGATTAAGAATAGTATTACTAATATAAGGGCGGCAATAATGACCTTTTTGGGTGTTGTTAGATGTTTTTTATTGTTTTTAGTCATTTGTTTCTTCCTTTCCGAAGTATTCTTTATCTTTGTCATAATCTATATAGTCTTTATATATTGGTAGTTTTCCTTTGTTTAGGGCATTTTTATTATTTTCGTTGGCCCATTTATTATATTCTTCTACGGTTTTGTTATAGGCTTTTATATCGGAAATATAGTAGTTGTTTGCGGCTTCATAGGTTGATTTAAATATTGTACATTTACTATTTATATTTGGGTCGGCAAATTTTACTATGCAGTTTTCTTTTAGAATTTTACTACTGTTTTCGACGTCTTCAATACTTTTTTGATAGTTTTCTATTAATGTATTCCAGTTTTCGGTGTTTTTAGCGAATTCTTCTAGAAAAGTATTTTCTCTTTGCTTGTAGAAATAGTCTCTTCCTTCGGCAAATTTTTGAACGTTTTCATTGAATATATCAAAGTTTTGAACTATTTCGTTTGCTTTTTCTTGGGTTAGTTGTTTATCTTCTTTGAAACTGGTTATAAATTTATAGGCTCCAAATGTTATTAATCCGATGACTATAATAAATATTATTATGAAAATTACTGCTTTATTTTTCATATAAAACTCCTTTACTATTCTTTTACAATTTTAACAGAATATGAAAAAAATGTAAATATATGTCATTATTTACATTTAGGTGGTTCTTTTTAGTTGTTTGGATAGTAACTTGTTTTCTCCTAAGATGATTGATTTTCCATTAAAAGTGTGTTTGAAATAGCCTGCTGTGTATATTTGCCTAGTAATTACTAAATTTTCGGCGTTTACAACTTTTAGATTCCCTTCTTCATCAAGGTGCATAGTTATTTTTACGGCGCCTGGTAATGAAGATGTTTGGGAGTATATAACGTTGCTTATGGTTGGAACTTTTAATATGCAACGCTTTGATGTTGTTTTAATGGAATTGTGGTGTCCATGCCCTTTTAATACTAGTTTATTTTCGACCCAATTGCTTGGAAATCTAAAGTTTGGGTAACATGGTGAATGTTTTACTGGATGGAATATTATTATTTGACTGTTTTCGATATTGATTATTCCAGTCCCAAAGCCTAGGGAAACGAAGTCTGATCTTTCTGCTGTTATTATATCTGATATGTTTATATTATATTTTTCTAATGGTGTATAATCGTGGTTTCCAAATAGTGTTAGATTTAATACGTCTTTGTCAAATGGATGGTTTTGGATTAATTTTTCTACTTGCTTTCTGATTGTGCTTTCGTTTTCGTTATTACAACATCCTTCGATAACATCACCACAATTTACGATTATATTGATATTATTTTGTTTGGCGTATTCATATATTAGATCTAAATTTTCTAGGCAGTCTAATTTATGTCCTATATGCATATCGGAAATGGCTAGAAAAGTAAACTCTTCTTTGTCTTTTTCTAGGTTTAAATCAATGGTGTTTGTGGCATTATGAAAAGTGCCTAATAATGGTTTATATGTAATTAGTCCATTATCTGATATATTGTATTCGAAATTATAACCGCTATTTTTTAGTGATTGTAGTCTGATTTTTAGTTGTTTTGGCGTTAATTTTAGTGTTTCTAGAATAGTTTGTGTGCTTTTGCCTTCTAAAATTAACTGTAATAGTTTTTGGTTTATTTCGGTCATAGGCTTACTCCTTTTTGTCTAAGTCTTTTAGGCTTTCTAATAAACTAACAGCGACGTTTTCTGGTAATATTGTGGTTAGTTCTTCTACTTTTTGGTTTTTGATGTTTGAAAGTGATTTGTATTTTTTTAGTAGTTCTTTTTTTCTTTTGTTTCCGATTCCAGGAATGGTGTCTAAAATGCTTTCATATGCGCCTTTACTTCTTAGTTGTTTATGATAGTTTATGGTGAAGTTATGGACTTCATCTTGCATTCTTTCTAGATAGTGAAATAATTCGCTTCTTTTTGGTATTTCGATTTCTTCATTTTCGGTTAAAAGGGCTTCTGTGTTGTGTTTATCGTCTTTTTTTAAACTTATTATTTTGATATTCATGTTGAAGGCGTCTAGTATTTCTTTGGCGGCGTGTAGTTGTCCGATTCCACCGTCGACAATTATTAAATCTGGCGGGGTTAATTTATCTTTTAAGACTCTAAAGTATCTTCGATATATTACTTCTCTCATTGTTCCATAGTCATCGTTTTGATCGACGGATATTTTATATTTACGGTATTCATTTTTGGCTGGTTTACCGTCAATGAAGACAACCATACCTGAAACGTTATATGTTCCAAATAAATGAGCGTTATCGAAGATTTCTATTCTTTCTAGTTTGTCCATATTTAATATTTTCCTTAAGTCTTCGTTTGCTTTAATGACTTTTTCTTCGTTTTTGAGTAATAATATTATTTTTTGTTCTAGTTCTCTTTTGGCGTTGTCGTTTGCCATATCTATTAGTTTCTTTTTTGTACCTTTTTCTGGTTTTTTTACTTTTATTTTTAAGTAGTCTTCTAGAAGCTTATCGTCCACTATTTCGGGAACTAATATTTCTTTTGGTAAGAGGTTATTTTCGTAGAATTTGGCGATGTAGCGTGTTAATTCTTCGCTTGTATTATCGATTAGGGGGATTATGGTGTGATGGTGCTGGTGGATCTTTGATGATCTTATGAAAAATGTAAAAATGCTTAGATAGTTTTTATCGGTATAGTAACCGAAAATATCTCTATCTAATTCGTCATTTATTTCAACTTTTTGTTTTGTTAAGGTGATATTAATATAGTCTAACAATTCTTTTAGTTCTAAGGCTTTTTCATACTGCATATCTTTACTATACATTTCGATTTCTTCTTTTATTTTATTTGTAACTAATGTGTGGTCGCCTTTTAGGAATTTTATTATATCTTTCTCCATGTCTTTTACTTTGTTTTCGTCGACGTTATTGGTACAGTATCCTAGGCACTGCCCGATGTGGTAGTAAAGGCATGGTCTTTTATTATAGGTTGTACATTTTCTTAATGGGTATATTCTATTTAAAAGATTTACGGTGTTTCTAGCGGCAGTGGCGTTTGGGTATGGTCCAAACAATCTGGTTTTATTTTTCTTTTTGTGAATGTTTCTAACGATGTTTAATCTTGGGACTTTTTCGTTTGTAAGTTCAATATATGGATATGTTTTGTCGTCTCTAAGTAAAATATTGTATTTTGGATCGTGTTTTTTTATAAGGTTTAATTCTAATATTAATGATTCGGTTTCGCTGGAAACGACTATGTATTCGAAGTCTCTTATTTCGCTTACTAGTTTGGCGGTTTTTCCGGTGTGAGATGAGTGAAAATATGAGTTTAATCTATTTCTTAGGTCTTTGGCTTTCCCGACGTAGATGATTGTGCCTATTTCATTTTTCATCAGGTAACATCCTGGTAAATGTGGGACTAGGTTTAGTTTTTCTTGCAACATTTTTCTCACCTCTCTTTGTTTATATTATAAGGTATATCTTTCTTTTTATCAAGCTTTATAATGGTGATTATACTGGTTTATAATGGTGATTATACTGGTTATGAGCGTTACTACTTGGATTATGATTCCACTATAAGAAAAGATATAAATATTGTATCTTAGCCATGCGATACTAGTAATTATGGTGCCTATTCTTAGATATTTTGGGTTATTATAGTTTATAATTATTGTATAGGTTATGGTGGCGAATACGGGTAAGAGTGTATAAAAATTTTTTAGTGTGATTAGGCCGATTATTAAATATATTATTATAAAGATTATGGTCCATATTTTATTTGCTTTTATTTTATAAAACATTAGGTTTCTGATCATTGATACTAGACTGGTTAGAAATCCTGATATGCCATTTAACAGGTAGTAATGGATGGTTTTAAAGAAAAATGATATTGTTTGTATAAACAGTATTTGTTTGGTAGTTTTTCCGAAATTACTGATTATGAACAAAAGCAAAAATAAATTTTCGCTTGTCTTACCTCACGGTAAGACTTTTCTACTTCATAGGAATCTTTGACTCCTCCATAGACCAGTATCGGATGGTCGCCACCCTAATTTTATTATTCAAAATTTATTAAGCTTGTAGTTCTTGCATATATAGTTTTATTCCTTCAAATAATATGTTTTCACTAGCATTATAATCTCTATCATGTATTGTATGGCATTCTGGACATTCCCATTTTCTTATACCTAAATCTTTTACTTTCTCATTTTTATATCCGCACTTCGAACATATCTGACTACTTGGATAGTATCTATCTATTTGTATTAGTTTTTTGTTTTTCCATTCACATTTATATTTAAGTACTCTTACTAATTCTCCTAGTGGTGTATTTGTTAAAGATTTAGCTATATAATGATTTTGGTACATATTTTTTACATCTAAGTTCTCTGTGATTATAATGTCATTTTCTTTTATTAATTTATTTGTTATATTATGTATTA
>CANRSQ010000012.1 GCA_947642475.1 uncultured Mycoplasmatota bacterium | reverse complement strand
TTGGTGGGACATTTTTGTAAGTTAACACTTAAGACATTATCACAAGTTAATCATATTATTTATAATTTTTTTGGGGTGAAACTTGCATTTTTTTGAAATCCTGCTATAATACGTTGATGTAGTATGTTGTATTATAGGGGGAATTTAAAATGAGAGAAATACAAAAAACTGGTTATCCTTCAATTGATAGAAATCATGAAGATTGTTTTGGGGATAATTTATTAGAAATGCAAATGTCAAGCATGACTTTATATGATTATATTTATAGTGAAAATAAAAATCGTTTAGAGTTACCTGCTATTAATTATTTTGATAATAGAATATCTTATAAGAAATTTTTAGATAATAGTGATATGGTTGCTAAAGCATTAAGTCATTATGGCTTAAAAAAAGGAGATACTGTAACTGTAGTTGCTCCAAGTTTACCAGAAACTTATTATATTCTTTTAGGGGCTAGTAGAATTGGCATAACTGCTAATTTCGTAGATCCAAGATATGGTGAAAAAGCTATTGAACATAAGATTAAGGATTCTGGTTCAAAGGTTGTTATTGCTTTTGATGGTGCTGTTAAAACTTTTAACAGAAGAACTAAACAATATAAGAAACAACATGTTTTAGATAAAATTGGCAATATTTTAAATGGTACTGACGTGGAAACTGTTATTAGTTTACCTGCTAGTAATTCTATTAGTTTAATGTCAATTATTAAGAATGATACTATTAGAGCTGCTATGTTCGACAGACAAAAAAGTGAATTTAAGGATGCTTATTCATGGAAAGAGTTCTTTAAAACTGGAAGTTTTAGTCGTGATTTTATTTATCCAGAACATGAGGCTGGTATTCCAGTGGCTGTTGTATCTACTGGTGGTTCTACGGGAACTCCAAAAAGTGCTTTATTTTCAAATGAAAACATCATTAGTGCAACAATGCAATGTCGCTTAACTGGTATTTTCCCAGAAGAGGCTAGATGGTATGATATTATGCCGCCTTCAATTGCTTATGGTTTAGCTGATGGTTCAGTACTTCCTTTTTCATTAGGTAATGAGGTAAGACTTAATCCAGATCCAACTGCGATGAGTTTAAAAAATCCAAAACAATTACAAATGGTGGAAGATTTAGTAAGATTTGACCCACATACTTTAGCGTGTGCACCAAATCATGTATTAGCTATTTTAGATAGTAAAGAGTGGCAAAATAATCCACATAGTATGATTAATTTTATCGTTGGTGGAGATTCATTAAATAAGGAACAGGTACGTAGATGTAATGAAATGTTAAGCAATTTAAAACGTCCTGCTAGTTTTGATAAGGAACGTTTACTTGGTGAACGTGAAGATGTTTTAACTATTAATACTGGTTGGGGTTCTACTGAAACTACGGCAGCTGCTAGTGTGGCTAGGGGTAGTGAAAATGTAAAAGAAGGAACTGTTGGACAAACTTTACCTTATGAGGTTGTAAGTACATTTAAGAAGAATGAAGAAACTGGTGAATATGTTGAATTACCTTATGTTTCTAATGATCAAATAGATAATGTTACAGAAGATCAAATTGCTGAACTTTGTGTATGTGGTCCAAATGTAATGCTTGGATATCTTAATAATCCTGAAGAAACTGCTAAAGCTATTGTTGAGCATCAAGATGGAACAAAATGGGCTCATAGTGGTGATTTAGGTTTTGTTGATGAAGATGGATACATTCACTTTATTGATAGAGAAAAATATATTAGTGTTAGACATGATGGATTTAAAGTTACTCCAGTTGAAATTGAAGATGTAATTTTAAAAGATAATAGAATCGATGCTTGTAAGGCAGTGGTATTTGATGATCCTGAAGAGGATAGAGGTTCTGTAATTAAAGTTTATTATACTTTAAGAGATGCTATTAGTGATATTAAAGATATTGAAGAGACTGCTAACTTAATGTGTGAAATGGAACTGGCTGATTATAAGTGTCCTGTTGATTATGAATGTATGGAAAAATTACCAATTACACCTTCTGGTAAAATTGATGTTATGGCTTTAAAAGCAGATGCTGAAGCTAAAGCTGCGAAAGCAAAACAACTTAGTATTGGAAATTTATAAAAATGAGTTTATGCTCATTTTTTTATATAAAAAGTGTTAAGAAAATTTACTTCTTTGGTTTTGCGTGTTATAATTAAAATAATAGGAGGGATATGGTTATGGTCATAGGAGTTTCTGTTATTACTTGTTGTTTAATTTATAGTATTATGCTTATGATTTTGTATTTTTCAAAAACACGTATTAATAATATGGAAAATAGAATATATAGCATTTTAGTTGTTATTAATGTTTTTGGACTTTTACTTGAATTGTTATGTTGTTATTTTACTTACACGAATGGGACTTCAGTTTTTAATAGTGCTTTTTGTATTATTTGTAATAGATTTTTTATCATTTATATGCTTACTTGGCTTTCTTTGTTTACTTTTTATATTTTTTATATTACTTTTAGCCAGCAAAAAAAGATTAAAAATCAGATTGATAAATATCAAAAAAGATTTACTTCTTGGGCATTAGTTATTTATGCAATATTTTTTGTACTTGCTTTAGTTTTACCAATTGAATATTTTAATGATGGTAAATATGTTTATAGTTATGGCCCAGCTGTTAATTTATTAGTTTTATTTGGTGGGGGTACCATTATATTTGATATTTATTGCGTGATTAAAAATCGTAAAAATATTAAAAATAAACAATATTTTCCTTTATTTGCTTTAATATTTTTAATGATTGTAGTTTTAATTATTAGAAATGTAAATCCTGGAATTATTTTAATTAATTCAACATTTGCCTTTATTACGGCTTTAATGTTTCATACTATTGAAAATCCGGATGCTCAATTAATTGGTGAACTTTATAAAAATAAAAAATTAATTGAAAAATCTAATGAGGATACTTCTAAGTTTATATTTAGAATGACTCAGGATATTAAAAAACCAGTGAAAGATATTATTGCGATAAGTCATGATATGCTTAACATGAAAGATGTTGATGAATTAGTATCGGCTAGTAAATATATTAATAATTATGCCAATCAGGTTGATTATTTAATGAATAAGGCTTTAAATATTTCTAATATGGATACTAAGAGTATTAAAGTATTTGATACTAGATACAATGTTAATAATTTATTTAAGGAAGTTTCATTTAGAGCTAAAGAAGATATAAAACCTAATCTTAAATTTGATTTTAATATTAGTAGTAATATTCCAACTTATTTATATGGTGATTCAATTAAATTAAAACAAGCTATTTCGTCAGTTATAAATATTTCTAATGATTTTACTAATGAAGGATTTATTTCATTAGATGTAAGTTCTATTGTAAGATATAATATGTGCAGATTAATTATTACGATTGAGGATTCTGGCAAGGGAATTGGAATTGATAGAATAAATCAAATATTGAGTTTAACTGGTGATGAACTTAAAGATGTAGCTAATACTAATTCTGATGATAGGAACTTAGATATTTTAGCGGTTAAAAAGATTATTAATGTGCTAGGTGGCTCTTTAATGATTAAGAGTGAGGAAGGTGTAGGAACTACGGTTACTATTATTCTTGAACAAAAAGTAGTAGAAACTGAGGAAACTGAACTTTCTAAAAAACTAGAAAATTATGAACAATCTTTGTATGGTGAAAAACAAGTTTTAATTGTGGATGATGATGAAGCTGAAATGGCTAAAATAGAAAAACAGATAACTGCTGATGGAATTATGGTAAGTACTTCTGTTTATGGTAGAGATGCGATTGAAAAAGTAAGATCTAAATTAAAATATGATTTAATTATTTTGGATGATGAACTTGATAGTACGAGTGCTTTAGAGGTTTTAAAAGAACTTAAAAAGATTAAGAATTTTAAAATACCAGTAGTTGTTATGATTAATGATAATAAAGAAGGTATTAAACTTGCGTTTTTAAAAGATGGATTTGCTGATACAATTAGTAAATCAAAACTTGAATCAGAGATTGATAGAGTGATGAAAAGATTTTAATATCTTTTTTTCTTTACACTTTCTGCGAATTTTGACGGTCTTTGGAGAATGTTACTAATGGTATGTTTTTTAATTATATTACTTTTATTATATTTGTTTATTTGTTTTATTTGCGTAAATGGGTTTACACTCAACTTTGTAAATAATTATTTATTTTAGAATATAGATATTTAAAATATCCATAATAATTTATAAGTAATTAACTATGAAAAATTTGGTAAATATGTTAAAATGTTATTATAAAGGAGCTGTGTATATGAAAAGAGCTAGTTATGTTGATAAATTTGGTAATGCGATTGATCAAACTTTTGAAAGTAAAAAAACTTTTTTGAGGCTATTTTTTGTTATAGGAACTATTGTACCTTTAGTAATAATTGGTTTTATTATTTACACAATGGTGGAAAATAGTAAATGCTTGAAAATATATGACAGTATTAAATCGGCGACTTTGGAATATATGAAGGATAATGATAAGATGCCTGAGTATGCAGGTGACAGTGTAACTGTTAATGTTGATAAATTATATTCGGGAAAATATTTGAGTAGTGCGAATACAGATAATATTGTTTGTTCTGGTAAAGTGAAAGCTACGAAGTATAAAAATGATATTGTTTATACTTTGGATATTAATAATTGTAATTCTTGCTCAACTAATAAGCGTTATGGTGCTTGGAGTGGGGAAGTTAGTTATTTTCCTTCTGACAAAACTATTGTAGATGTGATTCCTTATTACAATTATTATGAAAGAGAAGTATTAACTACTGATTGGTCTAGAAAATATGAAACAGAAGAAATTAGTGATAAGAAATCTAAATATGGGGTAAAAATGCCTTTGGAAGAGGATGATTCTGGATTGCCTAAAATTCCGACTGAAGGAGAAATTGTGGAGGTTCAAACATTCGAAACTCCGATGTATCGTTATAAGGATAAACAATGGATGTGGTATGACATTGTTGGTAATTATTCTGATTTTTCTTCTGAGCAGCCTAGTGGTTTTGCCAATAAAGACGAACACACTCGAATAAGTACAGATTGGTCTGAGTATTCTCTTGATTATCCTGGTGATAAGGATTATCGACAAATAAGACAGGTTACGGGTTATAAATATTATTATGAAAAAGATGGTAAAAAGGTTTATGCGAACAATGGAAAGTACACGGCACCAGATGATGTAGATGAAACTAAATATGATAAACGTGATAGTGATACTAGTACTTTATATACTTATAGTGATTCGATGTGGCGTTGGTATAATGGCCAGCAAAGAAGATATTCTTCGTATTCTTCAACTCAACCACATGGTTATGCATATAGAGATGATGATACTATGACAGAAACTAGTTATACCGGTTGGAATGAAAAATCTTCTGTTAATGCTGCAAATAGTGGATATAGAACTGAGGATACTAAGGTTTTAACGCAATATCGTTATGTTTATGAAATTTTATCTTTGCCGGTTTTGAATAAACCAGTAACTCGTGATAAATTTATAGAACTAGTAGATATGGAACCTGCTGAATTTGCAAGTTTGGAAGAATATAAATTGGATGTTACTTATAAATTTAAGTATAGAAAAAGATGATTTCATTGGAATCATCTTTTATAATGGAAAATCGTGAACGTCAGCATTAAAATAGTTATCATTTCTATTTATTTCATAAATTGTTTTTATTGTATCTAAAATCATTTCTTGATTTTCGTTTGTCATTAATATATCTGATAATGATAAAACGCCTGTTATTTCTTTATTGTTAGTAACAACTAATCTTTTTATTTTGTGTTTTTTCATTAGTTTTAGAGCTTTGGTTATATCTTCATTTTCGTCTATTGTTATGACATTTTTAGTGGCGTAACTTTTTATTTGTGATAATTGATTGGCCATATCACATACAAGATCTCTATCGGTTACGACACCATATAATTTATTTTTATCCATAATTAATATAAATCCGACATCCCATGCGTTCATTAAATTTGAAACAAATAATATATTATCATCGGGAGCGCATGTTATTAGTTTTTTAGACATAATATCTTTTATTTTCATTGTATCACCTTTTATATTTTGGACTGATTTTGTTTTTATATTCATATAAAATAATATGAGAAGAATTAGGCTTAAAAGAAAAATTCGGTTTAATGGCATTAATAGATTTGGTCTATTTATTTTTAGCTTGGTTTTGATTGTTGTGGGAATTATTTTATGTTTTCGTTTTATAAATGTGAAGGCTTCACCAGTAATTATGGATTATGCGGAGATGGAAGCTAGAAAGTTATCGAGTATTGTTATTAATAAGGCTATTTCTAAACACATAACGGAAAAAGTAAACGGTGAGGATTTATTTGAAATTACTAAGGATAGTAATGGTGAAATTAGGGCGATTGATTTTAATACAACATTGATTAATAAGTTTTTAACGGAGACGACAAATAGTGTTCAAATGAATTTGCGAAATATTGAAAAGGGTGATATTGATGCGGTTGAATTTGCTGATAGTGTATTAGTAGATTATGATAAGGAAGATTTGGAGAAGGGGATTGTGTTTCAAATAAGCAGCGGGGCTTTGTTTGGTAATCCGGTGCTTGCTAATATGGGACCTAAAATACCTGTTAAGCTTAGTTTAGTTGGTGATGCGACTAGTAATGTTAGTGCGGAGGTTAAGGATTATGGTATTAATAGTGCGCTTATATCGGTTTATGTTAACTTGAAAATTACGGAACAAGTTATTTTGCCTTTCTTTAAAGATGTGATTGAAATTGAAACTAAGGCACCGGTTGCTTTAAAGGTTATTACTGGTACAGTTCCAAAATATTATTCTAATGGTTTAAGTCAAGATAGTCCGTCTATTGTAGTTCCTACTGAAGAAAATGAGTAATTTTTAAGGAAATATGCTATAATGTTGTTGGTGGTTATATGAAAAAACATATTATAAATGATAAAGAATATGAATTAATTAAAGATTATCGTGATGGTTTTGATTTAACTGAAGTTAGTGAAAAACTTACTGATTATTTTGATGACTTTGATTATATTTTAGGTGATTGGGCTTATGGTAAGCTTAGACTAAAGGGCTTTTGTGATAAGGATAATGAGTTATTTAGAGATATTAACGATTATGAAATGATTGATGATTATATAAAGGATAATTGTGCTTATAACTGTAAATATTTTATTTTAAAAAAATTAAGTGATTAGTATTTATTGTAATAAATTAGTAAATGTGGTATATTTTAATTAGTGAGGAATATTCCTCATAAAAAAGGGAAACATTGTAACATATCAATGTCTACCTTATTAGCTTATAATAGAGAAGACACTCCTGTTCTGGGGGTGTCTTTCTCTATTAACCAAGACTCTTCCAAAGAAGAGCAACTAATAAAATGATAATTATAAGCAATACTAGGATTAGAAAATCTTTTTTTGTCATATGGGGGCCTCCTATTTTGAGACCAAAACCCCCAAAATAAATAGGCAGACATCCAATAGCGGTTACAATATTTCCGTGGGTAATAATATATATTAATGGTTTTAGTTAGTCAATGATTTTTACAAAATTCCTTTTTTGGGGATTTTTTTTTGTGCAGATTTGGGAAATTTGTATTATGGTAATTTTATGAAAAGGTGTTTATGTGGTAGCCAAAATATACTAAAAATGTTATAATGAATAAAGATAGGAGGCCTTTAAAATGGAACTTAAAGATTTATCTACAATTTATAGTAATTACAATGTTAGAATAAATGATTTATGGAGGTCTCTTTGACTCTGAATCTAAGCAAAAAAGAATTGATGAATTAGAAGTAATTATGAAAGACGATAACTTTTGGAATGATAAAAAGAAAAGTGAAGAGGTTATTGGTGAATATAATTATTTAAAAAAACTATTAGAAGGAACTAGTGCTTTGAAAGAAGATATAGAATTTCATTTTGATAATTTGAATTCTGAAAGTCCAGGAGTGGATGTTATAAAATTTGCGGAGGAAGAATGGGAAGAGTTTGGAAATAAATTAGAAGAACTTGAACTAAAAATTTTACTTAATGGTGAGTATGATAAAAATGATGCAGTTTTAGAAATACATTCAGGTGCAGGTGGAACTGAAGCTTGTGATTGGGCTAATATGCTTTATCGCATGTATACTAGATGGTGCGAAAAGAATGGTTATAAGTTAGAGGTTATAGATGAGCAAGCTGGAACTGAGGTTGGAATTAAAAGTGTTTCTTTGATTGTTAAGGGGGTAAATGCTTTTGGTTATCTTCAAGGTGAAAAAGGCATTCATAGACTTGTTAGAATTTCGCCTTTTGATAGTAATTCTAGACGCCATACTTCTTTTGCTTCTGTAGAAGTCACACCGGTTGTTGATGATTCAGCGGAAATTGAAATTGATGAAAAGGATATCCGTGTAGATGTATATCGTAGTTCTGGTGCAGGTGGACAAGGTGTTAATACGACTGACAGTGCGGTTAGAATAACACATTTACCAACTAAGATAATTGTTACTTGCCAAAATGAACGTAGTCAAATTCAAAATAAAGAAAAATGTATGCAAATACTTAAAAGTAAGTTAATGAAGATTCGCCAAGAAGAAAAAGAGGCTGAGCTGAAAGCTTTAAAAGGTGATTTAAAGGAAATTAATTTTGGTTCACAGATTAGAAGTTATATTATGTGTCCATATACTTTGGTTAAAGATCATCGTACTAATGCTGAAGATGTTAATGTTGATAAGGTTTTGGATGGTGAGATTGATAAGTTTATAAAAGAATATTTAAAGGAGAAGGGGATATGAATTTAATTAATGCTTTTGATGATAAGAAAATTGTCCAAGAAGTTTATAATAATGATCGCTTGAAAAGATATTCTTTATTTTTCTTAGGTGTCTTGATTCAGGCTATTGCATTTAATGTATTTATTTTACCTAGTGATATGGCTTTTGGTATCAGTGGGGTTTCTGTTGTTTTAAAACAATTATTTGGTATTAATCCATCTTTTGTTATTTTACTTGCAAATGTATTGTTACTTATTGCTAGTTTTGTTTATTTGGGTAAATCGACTACTAGCAAAACTATTGTTGGATCTATTTTATATCCATTATTGGTTCAAATTACTGTGTTTTTACCTAATATGATTGATTTAGGTAATACTGAACCGGTTATTATTGCTTTATCAGGGGCAGTACTATATGGTATTGGAACGGGATTTGTTTTTAAGACTGGATATACAACGGGCGGATCTGATGTTCTTAAACAAATAGTTTCGCAATATGGAAAAGTTTCTATGGGTAAGG
Organism: uncultured Mycoplasmatota bacterium; assembly: GCA_947642475.1. Lineage (GTDB taxonomy): Bacteria > Bacillota_I > Bacilli_A > RF39 > UBA660 > Coprosoma. Next base: position 14,533 of record CANRSQ010000012.1, on the reverse strand, counting down.
CAACGGTATATGTTGAAGGTATCATTGTGGCAAGTTGTTTATTTGTTTTTGGATGGCAATCATTTATATATTCTTTATTATCTTTATATGTGGTTAGTTTTCTTACTGATAAGGTGATTTTAGGAATTTCTAGATATAAAACTTTCCAAATTATTACAGATAAAGAAAAGGATGTTAAACAGTTTATTTTAAATCAATTGCATCATGGTGTTACTGTTTTAGAGAGTAAAGGTGGTTTTACTTGTGATAAAAAGAAAATACTTCTTTGCACAATTCCGACTAAAAGATATTTTTTGTTAAAAGAAGGTATTTTGCAAATTGATAAGAAGGCATTCTTTATTGTGACTGATACTTACGAAGTTAGAGGCGGAGAATAGAAAGAAGGATGATTTATGGAATTAATTAGGTTAACTAATGTTAAAAAAACATATAAGACTGGGGTAACGGCGATTCAGGATTTGAATTTATCAATTAATAAGGGTGAGTTTGTCTTTATTATTGGTTCTACGGGATGTGGAAAAAGTACACTTATTAAAATGCTTTACCGTGAGGAAAAACCAAACTCTGGTCAAATTATTGTAGGCGGAGTGGATGTTGGTAAGCTTAGAAATGGTAAAGTTTATAAAATAAGAAGAAAAATTGGTGTTGTTTTCCAAGATTTTAAGTTATTACCAAAATCAACTGTTTATGAGAATGTAGCTTTTGCTTTGGAAATTTTTGGTGTTCCAAAAGATGAAATTCATTCTAAGGTTGTTAAAGTGTTAGATCTTGTTGGTCTTAAACATAAAATAAAAAGTTATCCAGCGCAATTATCTGGTGGAGAACAACAACGTGTGGCAATTGCTCGTGCGATTGTTAATGGTCCTAAGTTATTAATTTGTGATGAACCTACTGGTAACTTGGATCCAAATACTAGTATGGAAATTATGCGAGTTCTTGAAGAAATTAATAAACTTGGAACAACTATAATCATGGTTACTCACAGTATTGATATTGTTAAAGAACTTAATAAGAGGGTTATTGTTTTAGACTCAGGTAGAGTTTTAAAGGATTATGCAGAAGGGACGTATAGATAATGAAGACATTTAGAATTATTGGTAGAAATATTAGGGATGCCTTTAAAGGTGTATTTAGAAACTTTTCTTTATCGCTTGCTTCAATATCTTGTATTACGATAACCCTTATTGTTGTTGCGGTATCTTTTGTACTTTCTTATAATGTGGAAAACTTTACTAAGTTAGTCGAAGAGGATGTTACTATTGTAGCGTTTTTAGATAATGAGTTAAATGATGAAAAAATTGATGAAATTAAAGATCAAATTAGTTTAATTAATGATGTGGATAAATATGAATTTATTTCTAAAAATGATATTACAAAGGATATGATGGATTCTTCTGAAGTATTTGCAAGTATTATGAAGAATTGGTCAGAGGCTGAAAATCCTATTCAAAATACATTTCAAATTAAAGTTGAAAATATTGAACAAATTGATGATGTAGCGAAAGAGGTTAAACAAATTGATGGTGTAACATTGGTTAAATATGGTGAAGGTATGGTTGAACAATTAATTTCTGTATTTGATGTTATTCATAAAATTTGTGTTATTTCAGTTATTGCGTTAATTTTAGTAACTGCTTTCTTAATTTCAAATACTATTAAAATTACAATTAATTCAAGACAAAGAGAAATTAGTATCATGCGACTTATTGGTGCTTCTAATTTAAATATTAGAATTCCATTTATTATTGAAGGTTTAATTCTTGGGGCATTAGGTTCTATTATTCCAATCATTGTAACTGTATATGGTTATAATGCAATTTATGATAGTTTTAATGGACAATTATTCTCACCATTTATTAAGCTAATTCCACCTACACCTTTTGTATATACTATTTCATTGATTTTACTTGGTATTGGTGTACTTGTTGGTATGTTTGGCTCTTGGAGAGCGGTAAGAAAACATTTGAAGATTTAGGATTTATCTTAAATCTTTTTATTTTAATGTATAAAAAAAATATAGTTTTCCATAATATATTTAGAGATATGTTTTACATGTCTCTGGCCATTTGGCCATTAGTATGTTTTACTAATATACCGTAACTTCTATTATTATAATTATATTTCTTTTTTGCTCATATTAATAAATTACTCTATTTACTCTTAGGTATATTAGATTATGAAAGACAATGTTTATTGTCTTTTTTGTTATATTATTTTACTTTTTATCATACAATTATTTGGGTGATATTATGGAATTTAATGTAGGAGATTTGGTTACACGTAATTCTTATGGTAATGATGTGGTTTTTAAAATTGTTAGTATTAATGGTAGTGAGGTAGTATTAAAGGGGATGAATATTAGATTACTTGCTGATGCAGAAATGTCTGATTTAAAGGAATATTCTAATGAAGATATTGAGGATGAAAAGGCTTTTTTGGACAGATTAGAAACGGTTCCTGATTTAAATAGAAATGATTATTTTTATTTACCTGGCAAGATACTGCATATTGATAGTGACCCTGATTATTTAAAAAGATGTTTGGATTATTATAAAAAGATAAATATTTGGGCGATGGGTATTAACGAAAAGGAAGAAAACATTGCGGATAATATTTATGATTTATTAGAGGAATATAAACCTAATATTGTAGTTATTACTGGTCATGATGCATATTATAAGCGTAAGGGAAAGATTGATGATATAAAGGCTTATAAAAGCAGTTCTTATTTTGCTGATGCGATTAAAAAGGCTAGAGAGTATGAAGATAGCCATGAAAAATTAATTATTATTGCGGGGGCTTGTGGATCTTATTATGAGGAATTAATTAAAGCGGGCGCTAATTTCGCTTCAAGCCCTAAAAGGATTAATATTCATGCTTTGGATCCAGCTATTGTAGCGACTAAAATGGCTTTATCTAATATTAATAAAGATATTGATTTAAAAGATATTTTGGAAAAAACAAAATATGGTAAGGATGGAATTGGGGGAATTATTACGAAAGGAACAATGTATGTTGGATATCCTAGATAAAGGTGTATGTGATAATAGTATGATTAGGAAGGCTTTAAGTAATTATTTGGGTAAAGAAGTTACTGTTAATTATAATTTAGGGCGAAATAAGTATGAATCATATAGGGTGATTGTTAAAAATTTATATAATCAAGTGTTTTTAGTTGAGGTTTTAGATGACAATAAAAGTATAAAATCTTTTTCTTATGCTGATATTATTACAAAAACCATTAAAATTTCTGATAAATAGTTGTTTTTTAATTAAAAATATTGTATACTGAAGGTGTAATATAAGGTCCAGAAGGGAGAGGTTAACTTGAAAATTACATCAGTAAACGTTAGAAAAATAGAAAAGGAAAATTCACGTATTCGTGGAATTGCATCAGTTGTTTTAGATGATTGTTTTGCAGTTCATGGAATTAGAATTATCGAAGGTGATGGTGGTTTATTTATCGCTATGCCAAGTCGTAAAACTAATAATGATGAGTATCATGATATTGCTCATCCAATAACTCAAGACTGCCGCAAAATGTTTGAAGATGCAGTTACCCAAGAATACAAAAATTTAAAAGAAGATGAATAATCTTCTTTTTTTTGCATATGTTTTTTTAGGAGGGAACATTATGGACAAGATGGATGCAATTTCTTCATTAACTCATTCAATTACGCTTAATGAAAGAAAGAATATTATTATTACTGGTGTTAAAAAAATAGATAGTTTTGATGAAGAGGAATTTTATTTGGAAACAACGATGGGGGATTTAATAATAAAGGGCGAAGAACTGGAAATAATTAAGTTAGATACTTATCAAGGTAATGTTTCCATTAAAGGTAAAGTTGATAGTTTGAATTATACAGAAAATGGAAAAAAAGATAAGGAAAACGGAGTATTTACTAAATTATTTAAGTAATGGATTTATATACACAAATTATATCTTTGTTATTTTCTTTTTTCTATGGTATCTTTTTTTCTTTATTTGTTGGTGTTAATTATAAAATAATTTATAATGATAAAAAATGGATAAAATTATTAGGAACTTTTTTGGTAGTAATGATTAGTGTTTTATTATATTTTGTTTTGCTTAGAAAAATAAATTATGCGGTTTTTCATCCTTATCTTTTACTGGTACTTATTTTAGGATTTGCTTTGGAAAAAGGAATTGCCAATCATTTTAAAAAATGATATACTCATATTAGAATATGGTGATGGTATGGCAAATAAGAAGATGACAAAAACGGCAAAAAGACGTTTAACTGTTATTACCCCAATTGTTTTTTTAGCAATTGGGTATTGTGCTTTTACATTAATTACAACGGCTATATCTATTTATAAATTGAATAATGAGGAGGCTTCTTTAAAAGAGGAATTAAATAATTTAAAGGGTGAGTCTAAGGAATTAAAAACGGAAATAAATAAACTTCAAGATCCTGATTATGTGGCTAGATATGCGAGGGAAAATTATTTATATACTCGTGATGGTGAGTATGTAATTAAAGTTGATGAAGAGGAAAAAGTACCTTCGAAAAAAGGCTTTGAAATAAATGAAGAATATATTTTTTATGGGTGTGTTGCGGTAGGATCTTTAGTTTTATTTTATATAATTCTTAAGGCAAGAAAACATAGAAAAACTATTAAAAAAGCTAAAAAGAGTAAAAAAAGCAAAGGATAATTTTTTATTTAAGAAAGATTAATTTCTTTCTTTTTTCATATACTTAAATGGGGTGTAATTATGAAAATAATCGCGCATAGAGGTAATGATGAGATTCATTTAGAAAATAGTATGGAAGCTATATTAAATAGTTTACTTATTCCTTATATTGATGGTGTTGAATTTGATATTAGACATACAAAGGATTATAACTTTGTGATTCATCATGATCCTTTTTATAAAGGTTATTATATTGAAAAAACACCACTTAAAACACTTCAAAGAAAAGGATTGGATTCGTTGGAAGATGTTTTGGAAAAAATAAATACAAAAAAGATATTATTAATTGAAATAAAGGAAGAATCTGATAGGCACAAAGTACTGCTTATAAGACTGAATAAAATATTGAAGAAATATAATTTGAATTATTATCTTTGTAGTTTTAATTATAAATTGATAACTACATTTAAGAAAAAATTTCCTAAATATAAATGTGGTTTAATAATAGGTATAAAAATGAATACTAATCATTTAGAAAATAATTTGGACTTTAATTCTATAAATTATCGGCATATAGAAAAAAGTCCGGACAAAGAAACTTTTGTATGGACAGTAAACAATAAAGAAATATTCGATAAGGTAAAACAAAGTCAAAATATTATAACTGATAAAGCTAAAGAGATGTATAATTTTATAAACGAGATTTAACAAGCTTTACTTTTTCAGTAACGATTTCTACATTACTATCAAATGATCTGATGATTTTGATAACGTCATCAGTTTTTTTGCGCGATGATGTTATCATTAGTAGGCTCATGCCTTCTTTACTTCCTTGAACACTATTTACGCTAAATCTAGATTTTTTAAGGCGGTCACTTATAGTAGTTCCTAATTTTTCATCGACTTCGGCCATTAAAATTACATATCCTAAAGCAATTTTTTCTTCAAGTGTACTTCCTAAGTAGGAGCCAAATAAAGAGCCTAAAGCATAAAATAGAATTTTTAAGGGATCTTTTTTTATATCGACAATAACTGATCCTGTAACTACAAGCCAAATGATTGCGACAAAGAATTGAACAATTGCTCCGAGCCATTTTTTACCGTTGGAAACTACAATAATATGAAGAGTTCTTAAGGCCTCTTCGATAGTTTTAAATATAAAAATGCCTGCATAAATTAATATAACCATATAGTTCACCTAACAATAGTTTGAAGAAAAAATAAAAAAATATACAAAAATTAATTTTTTTGTTTTTAACAAGGGATTTGCCTTACAAATATCGTATGTTATATATGAGGGGCAATTTAAACTATTAAACAAGGGGGAAATATGAATAATAAAAAAGTACAGAATAAAGACAAATATTATGTGGCCAAAAATATAAGTAAAAATATTGATGACATTTTAAGTAATATAGAAATAAGAAATCCTATAAAACTAAAGGACTATACTCCAAAAATACTAGTTAATAGTGGTGTAAAAAACCTTCCTATTTATGAAAATCCATCACATATTAGGAAAAATATTTTAACTGTTAATGAGGCGATAGAACTAGGTTTATCTATTAATCCCAGAGATCATTATCATGGATTAGGGAAAGAATTATATATTAAAGTTATTATGAGTTTAGATAATCCAAGAGCAATATTTAAAAATAAAAATGGGAAAAATTATTTAATTTTAACAGTATTAAAAGATAATGATAATAACTGTATTGTAGTACCAATAGAAATAGAAACATCAACATATGTTAATAAAATTAAAATTGATATAAATAGAGTTAAAAGTATATATGGTTATACAACAAATAATAATATAGATTTAAATAAATATATAAAGCATAATTTAAAGAGTAAAAACTTCGTAAAAATTTATGAACAAAAAAAAGAACAAGGTACGGGCTTTAGCACCGTAGCAAGTTCTTTTTCTGAAAACAATATATCAAAAATATATTAAAATGTCAATTTGATATATCAGTAAATAGAATATGCAATTCATAAAAAAATATACAAAAATATTTAAATATGGATAAGGTAAAAATATAAATAATGAGAAATTATGTTATAAGTTTTATAATTAAGGGAATAAAAACGACAAAAAACTATGAAAATATGTGTTAAAGTAATGAAAAATGGGATAATATGAGAAAGTATGTAAAATTAGCAGTTTAGTGTTGACAGTGCTAAAAGCTAATGATATAATTTAGGTAGCATTCAGGAAAGTAGAGTGCTAAAGCGGTGTAGATGCACCAGATGAGGTGATATTGTGATAACTGAAAGACAAGAACAATTATTGAAATTGATTGTTGAAAATTACATCAAGACAGCTAAGCCAGTAGGTTCAAAAGCTTTATGTGATATTATGGAATGTTCAAGTGCAACCATTAGAAATGAAATGGCCGCATTAGAGTCATATGACTTACTTGAAAAAACACATTCATCATCAGGTAGGGTGCCTAGTGATAAAGGGTATAGATATTACGTAGACAATATTATGGAAGCTAAAGAATTAACTGGAGAAGATGTTTTGAAATTACAAACAATCTTTAGGAATAATTCTCTAGTCCTTACAGATGCAATAGAAAAAAGTATGGAAATAGTTTCTGAATTAACTAATTATACTGCGGTAGTTTTAGGAAGTGCCTCAGAAAATAATAGAGTAGTTAAAATCGAAGCGGTTCCAACTAGTCCACATAGTATGACAGCAATCGTCATAACCGATAAGGGACATGTGGAAAATAAAAATATTGCGATTGAAGAAACAGTATCTCAAGCAGAAATAAAACAAACAGTAGATGTTATTAATAGATTAATCGTCGGTACACCACTTTCAGAGGTTAGTAAAGCTTTGGAATTTGAAGTAAAACCGGTCATTAGTAAATATGTTAAACAACATGAAGCCTTATATAATGCATTTTATAATGCGTTTAGTGAAATGGTTCCTCATTCAGCTATAAAAGTGTCAGGCAAAGCAAAATTATTAGATTCTCCAGAATTTGATGATACCGCAAAAATGCGTAGTATATTAAATAAGTTTGAAGATAATAATTTAATTAAAAATATTCAGACAACAGAAGAAGGAATTAATGTTTATATAGGTAGTGAAAATAAAATTGATGATGATATTTCAATAATAAAAACATATTATACAAAGGACGGCGTTGAAGGTACAATCGCTTTGATTGGACCAAAACGTATGGAATATGGTAGAGCTGAAGCTTTATTAAACTACATCAAAGAAAATATAAATAGAATATAATTTATATGAAAGGGATGATAGTATGAAAGAAACGACAAAAATCAGACATCAATTCGATAAAGAAAAAACAAAATTTGAAAATGATTTTAAACATGAGGCTGGAAAACTTGCTAAAGACAAAGATAGAATAGAAAAAGACTTCAAAAAGAAATTTCATAAAAGTACAAAATAAAAATAGAAAGAAAAGGTGAATAATATGGAAGATGAAAGAAAAGATTTAAGAGAAGATTATAAAGAGGCAAAAAAAGAATTAAGAGAAGAATATAAAGAAGAAAAAGAATTAATGCATGATGCAAAAGAAGCATTAAAAGAAATGGAAAGAGAAGATAAAAAAGAATTAAGGGAAGAATATAAGGAAGAAAAAGCTGCCTTAGAAGATGATGATGAATAGTTATTAAATTATTTAGAAAGAAAAGGTGAATAATATGAATTATGAAGAAGAAGATATTGAAATTTATGATTTGAGTGATAAAGATTTAAAAGATTTAGAGAAAAAAGAAAGAAAAGAGGATAAAGAAATAGATAAAGCTCTTAGAGAAACATTAAAAGAAGAAGAAAAAGAAGGTAAAAAATTTGATCGTGAAATTGATAGAGAGCTTAGAAAAGAAGAACACAAAGCTGAAAGAGAAGCCAGAAAAGAATATCACGAGGAAAAGAAAGCTGATAAGGAAATGTATAAAGCACTAAAAAAAGAAGAAAAAGAGATTGAAAAAGAATTTAAGGATGAGGCTTAAATAAAGAAAGTGTGATAAATATGAAAAGTAAAGAAGAATTGAAAAAAGAATTTAAAGAAGAAAAAAATAAAATTCAAAAAGAATTAAAAAAGGAAAATGCCAAAGTAAAAAAAGAAACTGATAGAATTAAAGGTGAAATTAAAGCTGAGGCTGGAAAAGATAAAGCTAAAGTAAAGAGCGATATTGATAAAGGTGTAAAAGCTGTAAAAAGTAAACAGGAAGAGTTACAGGAAAAATTAGAAGCTAAGAAATTAGAGTATGAAGAAAAAAAGGCCGATAAAGAATTAGCCAAAGCAATCGAAAAAGAAATAAAACAAATTGAAAAAGAATTAAATGACTAATGAATAGGTGATAGAATGGAAGAAAAAGACAAACTAAAAAAACAGTTTGAGGAAGAAGTAAAGGAAGAAGCTAAAAAAGCAGAAAACGAAAAAGAAAAATTAGAAAAAGAAGTAAAAAAAGAAACTGAAAAAGTTAAAGAGGAAATTAAAGAAGAAAAACTGACAGATAAGTTAAAAAAGGCCATTAAAAAGGAAGATAAATCTGAAGAAAAAATAAAGTCTTTAGAGGAGGCGCTTTTAAGAAAAGATGCCGATATGATAAATTATCGAAAAAGGAAAGATGAAGAAGTAGGAAAAATGTTAAAGTATTCGAAAGAGGATATTGCAAAAGACCTGCTTCCGATTGTTGATAATTTTGAAAGAGCCATAAGTTTAGATGACGATAATCTAGATGATGAATTATCAAAGTTCTTGGAAGGATTTAAAATGATTTATTGCCATCTAAACGATGTGCTTAATAAATATGAGATAAAAGCCATCGACGGTAATAAAAAACCATTTGATCCAAATTACCACCAAGCGGTTCTAACGGAGAAGGTAGAAGGAGTAGAACCTGGAATGGTAATTGAAGTGTTACAAAAAGGATATTTATTAAAAGACAAAGTTATAAGAAGCGCTATGGTAAAAGTTAGCGAGTAAGAAAGAGAGAGGATGATTAAACATGAGTAAAATAATAGGAATTGACTTAGGAACAACAAATAGCTGCGTCGCAGTATACGAAAGTGGTGAAGCAAAGGTAATTGCCAACGCTGAAGGAAATAGAACAACTCCATCAGTAGTTGCATTTAAAAATGATGAAATTATCGTTGGTACACCAGCTAAAAACCAAATGGTTACAAACCCAGATGTAGTTGCATCAGTAAAAAGATTAATGGGAACAAAAGAAAAAATAAAGGTTAATGGTAAAGAATATACTCCAGAAGAAATCAGTGCAATGATTTTAGGAGATTTAAAGAAAACTGCCGAAAGTTATTTAGGTGAAAAAATAGATAAAGCTGTTATTACAGTACCTGCATATTTTAACGATGCTGAAAGACAAGCAACTAAAAATGCTGGTAAAATAGCTGGACTTGAAGTAGAAAGAATTATCAATGAACCAACTGCAGCTGCGCTTGCATATGGTCTTGATAAACAAGACAAAACAGAACAAATTTTAGTTTACGATTTAGGAGGAGGAACATTTGATGTTTCAATTCTAGAAATCGGAGACGGAGTATTCGAAGTTAAATCAACAAGTGGTAATAACCGTTTAGGTGGAGATGATTTCGACCAAAGAATTATCGATTATTTAGTAGAAGAATTCAAAAAAGAAAATGGTATCGATTTAACAAAAGATAAAATGGCAATGCAAAGATTAAAAGATGCTGCCGAAAAAGCTAAGAAAGATTTAAGTGGTGTTACATCAACTAACATTTCATTACCATTCTTATCACAAGGTGAAAATGGGCCATTACATTTAGAATTAACTTTAACAAGAGCTAAATTTGAAGAATTAACAGATGACTTATTAGAGTCAACTCTAGAACCAATTAGAAAAGCTTTAAAAGATGCTGGTCTAACTAAGAAAGATATTGATAAAGTGTTACTAGTTGGTGGTTCAACTCGTATGCCAAAAGTATCTGAATTAATCAAAAAAGAATTAGGACAAGAACCAAGTAAAAATGTAAACCCAGATGAAGTAGTTGCCATGGGTGCTGCAATTCAAGGTGGTGTTTTAGTAGGAGACGTTAATGATATCGTATTATTAGATGTAACTCCATTATCATTAGGTATTGAAACACTTGGAGGAGTTTGTACAGTATTAATTCCAAGAAATACTACAATCCCAACAAGTAAATCACAAGTATTCTCAACTGCTGCTGATAATCAACCAGCCGTTGATATCCACATCTTACAAGGTGAAAGACCAATGGCTGCTGATAACAAAACATTAGGTAATTTCCAATTAACTAATATCCCAGCGGCTCCAAGAGGAGTACCACAAATCGAAGTATCATTTGATATCGATGCTAATGGTATCGTAAATGTTACTGCTAAAGATAAAGGAACTGGTAAAGAACAATCTATCACTATTACTTCAAGCGGAGCATTATCAGATGAAGATATTGATAAAATGGTTAAAGAAGCTGAAGAAAATAAAGCTGCAGATGAAAAACGTAAAGAGGCTGCAGATGCTAAAAATGAAGCTGAACAAACAATCTTCTTAACTGAAAAATCAATGAAAGAATTAGGTGATAAAGTAAGTAAAGAAGATAAAGAAAAAGCTGAAAAAGAAATTAAAGAGTTAAAAGAAGCCTTAGAAAAAGATGATATTGAAGATATCAAAAAGAAAACAGAAAAATTAAACGAAACCGCAATGGCGCTAGGTGCTAAATTATATGAAGAAGCTGCTAAAAAAGCACAATCTGAAGAAGAAATAACTGATAAAGATGATGATGTTAAAGATGCAGAATACGAAGAAAAATAAGTTCTAGGTGACTAGAACTTTCTTTCTAGAAAGGGATAAAATGACAGAAAAAACTAGAGAAGAAGTAGAAGAAAAGTATAAATGGGATCTAAGTACTATTTATAAAAATGAAAATGAGTTGTTAGAAGAATATAATAAAATAAAAGAGGAAATAGAAAATTTTAAAGAAAATGAAAACACATTTCTAAATAGTAGTGATAATCTTTATAATACATTAGTGGCTTATTATAACATTGATATGATCTTAGATAAATTATGGGCATATACTAGTCAGAGATATGATGAAGATATTACAAATAATCAAAATCAGGCATGGAAAGAAAAAGTATATGCACTATATGAAAGATTTTCAGAAAATGCAAGCTTTTTAACTCCGAAATTACTAGGATTTGGTTCAGATAATGTAAAGAAGTATATTAATGAAAACGAAAAACTAGAAAAAGAATATGGGTTTGTTTTAGAAAATATTTTCAGAGAGGAAGCACATACACTTTCTGAAAAAGAGGAAAAATTAATTTCTTCATTAAGTAAGGCTTTTTCAAAGACTGATAAAATTGCAAACATGCTTACAGATTCTGATATCGATTATGGAACTATAAAAGATGAAGAAGGAAACGAAGTAAAATTAACAGATACAAATTATAAGCTTTATATAGAGTCAAAAGATAGAAATGTCAGAAAAGAAGCTTTTAAAACACTATATAAAGCTTTAAAACAATTCAATAATACATTCGCACTTTCACTTGCGGCCTTTGTGGATAAAAGTGCGGCTTTTAGTAAAGTAAGAAACTTTAATAGTAGTTTAGAGGCTTCATTATTTAGTGATAATGTTAGTGTGGATGTATATAATAATTTAATAGATACAGTTAGTAAAAATTTAGATAACTTGTATAAATATTATAAAATTAAACAAAAATCATTAAACTTAGATGAAATGCATTTATATGATGTATATGTAGATATTACACAGAATATAAATAATAAATATACATTTGAAGAAGCGAAAAGTTTAGTTATAGATTCACTTAAGATTTTAGGTGAGGATTATGGTAAAACTTTAAATAGGGCTTTTGATGAAAGATGGATAGATATTTATCCGAATAAGGGTAAAATAGGAGGTGCCTATTCGGGTGGTTCATATTTAACTAATCCATTTCTTCTACTCAACTTCAAAGGTACATATCACGATGTTTCTACTTTAGCCCATGAATTAGGTCATTCGATGCATAGTTATTATTCTCATAAGAATAATCCAGTACAATATGGATATTATGAAATATTTGTGGCTGAAGTTGCTTCTCAAGTAAATGAACTTTTATTTAATAATTACATGTTAAATAAAGTAAAAACCAAAGAAGAAAAAATAAATATATTAAACCAAATATTAGAATTATTTAAAGCTTCAATATATCGTCAAACAATGTTTGCTGAATTTGAAAAAATAATATCAGAAAAAAATGAAAGTGGCGAAATATTAACGGCTGAAGTTTTAAATGATGAATACTATAAATTGGTGCAAAAATACTTTGGTAATGATATAATAATAGATGAAGAAATAAAATATGAATGGGAAAGGATACCTCATTTCTATTATGATTTCTATGTTTATAAATACTCAACTGGACTTGCGGCTGCTTGTCATATAGTAAAAGGAATTTTAGAAGGTAAAGAGAATGCTAAAGAAAATTATTTAGAATTCTTAAAAACAGGTGGTAGAGATTATCCATTAGAGGAGTTAAAAATAGCTGGTGTAGATTTAAGTAATCCAGAAGTAATTCAAAGTGCTATGGATATGTTTAAAGAATATTTAAATGAATTAGAAGAATTGTTAAGTAATTAGGTGGTGACAGTTATGAATAAAAAAGATTATTATGAGGTCTTAGGAGTAAGTAAAGACGCAACGCAAGCTGAAATCAAAAGCGCCTTTAGAAAATTAGCTAAAAAATATCATCCGGATGTTTCAAAAGAAGAAAACGCTGAAGAGAAATTTAAAGAGGCACAGGAAGCTTATGCGGTATTATCTGATGAAGAAAAGCGTAAACAATATGATCAATTTGGCTTTAATGCTTTTGATAATAATGGCGCAGGTGGATATGATTTCAGTGGCTTTGATTTTTCAGATATTATAAGAGAGGCTTTCGGAGGCGGCTTTGGCGGAGGATTCAGTGGAGGTTTCTCAGACTTTAGTGATTTTGGATTTGGCGGTTTTGGTGGTAATTCAAATAGACCTACCAAAGGGCCTGATACCGTAGTTCAAATGAATTTAACCTTTGATGAAGCCGCTTTTGGCACCAAAAAAGACATAACTTTAACACTAAATGAAACATGCGATGAATGTCATGGAAAAGGTGGATTTGATGAAGAAACATGTGACGAATGTCATGGATCAGGTCAAGTAACTTCGCAACAACAAACAATCTTCGGAGCTTTCATGACTAAAACGGTATGTCCAAAATGTGGTGGAAAAGGTAAAACATACAAAAAAGAATGTAAAAAGTGTCATGGCTCAGGAGCTATAAGAACAGAAAAAGAAATAGAAGTTAAAGTTCCAGCTGGTGTAGATACTGGAAACCAATTAAGGATTAAAGATAAAGGTGAGGCTGGAACGAATGGTGGGCCAAATGGCGATATTTATATTGAGTTTAATGTTAAGCCACACCCAATTTTTAAAAGAGAAGGAAATGATATATATTTAGATTTACCAATTACAATGGCAGAAGCGGCTTTAGGAAGCAAAAAGAAGGTTCCAACGCTTTATGGAAATATTACTTTAACAATTCCAGCAGGAAGTGAAGATGGTGATAAGCATAGAGTAAGAGGTAAAGGAATAGAAAATGTTAACTCATTTGGAAAAGGTGATATGTATATTACTTTAAAAATAAAAACTCCTCAAAAACTTACAAAAGAGCAAAAGAAATTATTTGAAGAACTTTCAAAGACTGGTTTAGATGATGATAAAGACTTCAAAAAGATAGAAGAATATTTAAAATAAAATCTATACAAAAATCAATGTATAGATTTGCATTGGTCAAGTAAAAGTAGACAATTTTGATAAAAAAGAGGGGGGCTTGA
>CANRSQ010000011.1 GCA_947642475.1 uncultured Mycoplasmatota bacterium | reverse complement strand
CTTCGGTGTTTTTTTATTTTTGATTTTTTTTGTTTTTTTGTGTATAATATTGTTTTTTAAAAGGGAGTGCTTTATATGAAAGAGGAAATTAAAAATTCTTTAGGTGAGTTAACTGAAAATTTATTAAATGGTGATAATGTTGCGATTAATCAAAATCATATGATTGGTTTTGAAATTTCTAAGTTTATTTTGATTAAGGAACATTTAATTAAAAAAAGTGATATTAGTGGGGCGGAAAAAACAACTTTTAATGTAGAAGAAAATTTTGATTATTTAAATTCTATTAATTTGTTAGCCGCCTACGTCCGCAGCAATAACATGGAGATAAATATTAATGGAACTGTTGAATTAATTGGTGTACATAGCGAAAGGCTTAAAGAGAACGTTCAACTTATTCATATGATTCGTAATTCTTTAGCGCATAATAAATATGATATAGAAGATGGGTTTCTTAAAATTAATAATAATGGTTTTATTATATGTGATATTCCGCTTGAGTTAATTAAAAAATTTAATGATGAATGTACTGATATTTTTAATAAAAATTTAGATGGGGACTATTCTAATGATATTACTAATTTATTTCTTAATCGTAATTTAGAAAATGATAATAAACTGCTTTATATATCTTTATATAGTTATATGGTTCTTTGCTTTGCTAGCGTGGATAAAGATATGGACGTTGTAAATATCAAATCTGTTAATATGCAACCAAATTTTATCTCGACTAATCATCAATTTAATACTGAGGATGCTGCAGTTAGGGATTGCGTTACCAAATGTAGCCGTTTTCAGCCTGATTTAAATAATCTTTACGAACACCTTAATCCTAACTATTATGAAGCTATGGCAACAAAGGAAAATAATTTGCGCAATAAATTAATTGATAAAATAAATGATAGACATATTCAAAATTTGCGTTCTATTAGAAATTCAATTGAACATGTCAACTTTTTAGTCAATGATGATGGAACTATTAGTTTATTTGATATGAATAATCAAAGTGATATTGATTCTAAAACTTATGAGATTACAAATAGCGCTAAACATTTTTTTACTTTTACGCGTGAGATTGACGAAAATAATATTTCGAATGATGAATTTGCCTTTCTTAATGATATTTTCTATTATTCTGATCCCTATTTTATAAAAATATTAGATATAATTAATGATTATTTTGAAGAATTATGGTATAGTGATTATTATGGTTTTGTTGTTGGTAATGAATATCTAAATAATCAAGAGGATATTATAGAACAAATACTTCGCATTATATATTGTTTAAAAAATCGTGTAGATGATTCTTTAAACACTAAAAAAATGATTGTACAATTAATTACTTATTTAGAACAACTGGCTAAAACATCAAACGAATTAAATGATCAACTCGATAATATTTGTCTTTGTGTAGGAGACTATTATAATTTTGATAGAAAAGAGTTTGAAAATTTTTTATGTAAATTATGTTTTGTAAGAATGCTTACAATTGATTTATTAATGAAGCAAGATGATGCTCTTACAATTATCGATAATCATACTTTAGTATCTAGTGAATATGACTATGTAAAAAAATTAATGAACTAAAAACACGGAATATCCGTGTTTTTAGTTTGCTACTTTTTCATGTACCATTGGGGTACTCATATCTATTTTTTTAAATGTATATCCATTGTTTTTGGCATATCTTATTATATCTCTTAGGGCGTCTGCGGTATAAGGTTTTACATCATGCATTAATACGATATTATTTCTATTTTTTCTAAGTCTTTTTGTAACGTTATTATATACACATGATGGCGAAGCACTTTTTACACATCCTACGGCATCATCGGCATCAACGTTCCAATCAAAATAATGATAACCTCTATTTAATACTTCTTTGGTTAAGTATGTCATGATTCCTGGTTGATACCTTCTACTTACGGTATTACTACTTCCTCCTGGAAATCTAATTATTTTTGAATCTACTCCTGTAAGGTTTTTAACTCTTGATGATACTTTATTTAAATCATTAAAATAGCTATCGGCTGAGGCATAAACAGTTGCATAGTTATGGGTTGCGGTATGGAGCGCTATTGCATGGCCTTCTCTATATTCTCTTTGAATTAAATAATCTGGGCCTTTACATGTAACAAAGAATGTAGCTTTTACGCCTTCTTCTTTTAGTACATTTAATATTTTATCAGTACTTCCGCTTTGTGGTCCATCATCAAAGGTTAAATATATTACTCCTGAGCCATTACTATATGTTTTCTTTTTTTGAACTATTATTTTTCTTTTTACTTCTGTTTTGTTACCTGCTGCATCGGTAACTGTGCATGTTAGTTCATAAGTGCCTGGGGTATTTGTATTTATATTTCCAGTTGTGGTTACTTTGTTTGTTATGTCACCATCACACTGATCGTTTGCTTTATAGCCTGGCTCTTTATATGGATTTCCTTCGGTGATTGTCATTGTTGTTGGATTTGTAAGTTCTATTGTTGGTTTATTATCATCTATATAAGTAAAATTTCTTGTTTTTTCTATTTTATTATTTGATGAATCTTGTACTGTGTAAGTCCAATTTTCTGTTTCTTTGGTTACTTTAACTTTTTCTGTTAAGTCTCCATCATAATTATCTATTGCTTGATAGCCTTCTTCTTCATATTCTTTGCCTGGACATACTTTGGGATTTTCCTCTCCTTTTAGTGTTAATTCTGGTTTTCCTTTATCTATTATTTTTACTATTCTGGTTATTTTTTGTGTTAGAAAAAGATTTTTTATTTCATAGGTTATTTTGTATTCGCCTATTTTTTTATTATTAACTTTGCCAGTTGTTTTTACTTTTGATGTAATATTGCTGGTTAATGTTTTGGCGGTGTATCCTGGTTCTTTATATTTGTTTGGATATTCTAAGGTTATTTCTTTTTCACCTTTTAGTTCTATTTTAGGGGCGATGAGTAAATAACTTATTCCGGTTAATAATAAAATTATAATTGCAACAATTATTACGTATTTTTTATTACCTTTTATTTTTTCTATTAATGTTTCTTTTGTTTTTAATTTATTTTCGTTCATACTACCACCATCATAATCATTATAACATTATATTTTTTGTTTGAAAATTATTTTTTAAAATTAAAAAGCTTTAGGACAAAGCTTTATAAAATTCTTGTTTTAAATTATTTTTTAATAATATTCTTCTGTTTCATAATAATATGAAGTTTCTATGCCTTTAAAAAATGTGTCTAAACTAAAATCATCAGTTAAATTATTTTCAACTAAAGTTTTTATTTCTAAAGTATTAATTGGACTTCTTTCCATTGCTTGTAAATATAGTTTTTTATCTATATTTTGCCAATTAACAATTTTATTTAGGTTTTTCTTTAATATTAAATCTAACCAAATTCTAGTACTTCTACCATTACCCTCTAAAAATGGGTGAGCAATATTCATTTCTACATATTTATCAATGATTTCATCTAGTGTTGTTTCACTCATTGTTTCAATTTTCTTAATCATGTCTTCTAAATATAGTGAGTTTGCGAATCTAAAATTTCCTTTTGAAATATTTTCTTTTCTAATAACACCTGCGAATTCATATAAATTATCGAATAAATATTTATGGATTTGCTGAAGGCCTTTGATAGTTCCCACTTCAACATTATTGATATCGCCTGTTGAGAATAATTTTTTAGCATTTTCTAAGCTTTTCTTATCTAATTCATTCATTCTAATCACACCTTATATAAAAACTCCAAATTTATATTTGGAGTTTATTCACTAATGGCAGGGGTAGCAGGAGTTGAACCCACATCAGCGGTTTTGGAGACCGTTATTCTACCATTGAACTATACCCCTAAACTTTTTCAAGCAAATTAATTATACCATATACTTAAATTTTATTCAATACTCCTTTGTTTTTTCATATATTATTAATAGGTGATGATATGGCAATTATTCAACATACAACTAAGGAACGTGATTTGCTGGCAAGATTGATGAGAGCAGAAGCGATTGGTGAAGGTGATTTAGGAATGTTAATGGTTGGAAATGTCGTGGTTAATCGCGGAATTTCTAATTGTTTGACGTTCAGTAATACTCGCACTATTACTGAAGTATTATATCAAAATCCTGGTGGATTTTCTGGCGTTAACAGTCCTTTGTTTTTTAGTAATCCAACAACGGTTGAGCAAAATTTAGCTGACAGGGTTATTAGGGGTGAATATTTTCATCCGGCAACTAATGCTTTATGGTTTTATGCGCCTTCTTCTGGAGCTTCCTGTAAATCTACTTGGTGGGATCAGGATTTATCTGGTAGATATAAAAATCATTGTTTTTATGTACCGGCTGAAGGTGTATGTAAGGAACTTTATTAAAACAATTTTTATTGTTTTTTTATTTTGTTTTTTAATGGTTTTCTGCTAAAATATGTATAAGGGATGTGATGGCTTGAAAAAGAAGTTGTTTTATAAAATTTTAAGCTATGTATTTTTATTCTTCGCCTTTTCTATTGTTGGTTATATTTGGGAAACTTGTTTGAAACTTGTTCAAACGGGTGAACTTGTAAATAGTGGAACTTTATTTGGCCCTTGGTTACCAATATATGGATGGGGTGGCTTAGCAGTATTAATATTGTTGGACAGATTTAAGAAAAAGCCTATTTTAGTTTTTATTTTGTCCTTAGTTATTTGTTCACTAATTGAATACTTTACTAGCTGTTATTTGGAATTTACTAAGGGAGTACGTTATTGGGATTACAGTAATTATTTTATTAATATTAATGGACGTATTTGTTTAGAAGGGGCGATTATTTTTGGCCTTGCAGGGTGTGTGGTTATGTATATTGGTGGTCCTTTGTTTTTACAATTGTTTAAAAAAATACCTAATTATTTAAAGATTATTATTTGTTTTTCTTTTATTATTTTATTTACTGGTGATAATATATATTCTCATTTTCATCCTAATACGGGTGAGGGTATTACTTATACGGAAAAAGAAAATACTTAATTTGTATTTTCTTTTAATTTTAGATAAATTTCAGCGGTTGATGCGGCTTTATATGGATTAGAATATAGGATGCCTGTAAGTCCTAGTGTGATGACATCTAATAAATACCAACCAATGTATGACATATCAAATTTAAACATGTTCCATTTATTTCCCATCATCAGTTGTTTTGATTGTCTGAATATTTCTTTCGTGGTTTTATTTGGATTTTCTGCTAGTATAAATGGAATCATTCGATATTCATAGAGTTTTATTGGAAAACCTACTATTGTAAATATCCATAAGAATAAATATATTGTTTGTAGGAACATGGTTTTTACGACATTTAGGTAACTTTTATTTTTAAATGGTTCTAGTATTATTCCTACTTTAGCTTTTCTTTTTGGTTTGTTTTCGATAAAGAATTTTCGACTACCGACGATTAAAGGATTACAAATCATAAAAACATATATAAATTCAATTATAAAAATTAATGCGAGTATAAGTGAAGCGGTATAGTTATTTAAAATTAGATCTTTTATTGATCCTGCTAATTTAAAGGTGTAAGAAATTGTACTGGTGGCAACTTCGGCGGCGATTGTTATGGCATTATCATTTCCATCGAAGATTGACATGTTTGTTAATCGTTCGGTGGATGTAATAACATTTTCTGGTACTGTTGCATTGGTATCATATCCATGAATTATGGTTGTTGATCCACTATATTCACAACCTAAAAATGCGAGTAGAAAACATACTGCAACACATGGCCAATAGTTTTTTTTGAAATTCTTTTTTCCGTTTTCTTTTATTTCTTTTCTATTCCACATTTTGTTAGCTCCTATCAGTATCATTATAAACGATATTTCATTTTATTTCAAATATAATAAAAGGGAATTTAATTATTCCCTTGCACTTCACTTAATTTTAGTGTTAAATCTTTGTTTTTTCCATTTCTATTTACAGTTAATTTAATGGTGTCACCAATGTTATGATTATATAACATGTATTTGAAATGGGCGGCGTTTTGAATTTCTTTACCATCTACTTTGATAATAATGTCGTTTGGTTGTAATCCTGAATTGCTAGCTGGTGAATTTTGTTCTACAGTTTGTATTACTACACCTTGTTTTATTGAACCATCTAATTTGATATTATTTCGATATAGCATTGCTTCATTTGTTACATCAAACATTGATACACCTATATATGGTCTTTGGATTCTTTCGCCTTTTTCTAGTTTATCTACTTGGCTCATTGCAACTTCTATTGGTATTGCGAAGCCCATACCTTCAATTGAGTCGGTAACTAATTTCATTGAAGTAATTCCGATAACCTCTCCGTTGATATTTGCAAGTGGGCCCCCACTATTACCTGGATTAATTGAGGCGTCTGTTTGAATTACTTCCATCATTGATTCACCGCTGGTTGAGGAAACTGTGATTGTTTTTATTTCACTTGAAATAATTCCTTTGGTTACAGTTCCCATGTATTGACTGTCGATTGGAGTACCTACTGTAAATACAGTATCTCCTACTTTGGCTTTGGTACTGTCCCCTAGAGTTACAACGTCAGCTACTTTATTGGCGGCAATTCTTAAAACGGCTATATCTGAGTAACTGTCACCACCTAATACTTCGGCAGTAGCTTCTTCTCCATTCATATTTTTTACTTTTACTTCTGAAGCGCCTTCTACTACGTGATTATTGGTCATTATGTATCCGTATTGTTTGTCTTTTTTATAAACAAAACCTGAGCCTGAACTT
Source organism: uncultured Mycoplasmatota bacterium (assembly GCA_947642475.1). Classification (GTDB taxonomy): domain Bacteria; phylum Bacillota_I; class Bacilli_A; order RF39; family UBA660; genus Coprosoma. The sequence goes on along the minus strand of CANRSQ010000011.1, from coordinate 22,585 downwards.
GCTTGTCCGCTGCGGTTATAGGCTTCTACTAATACGACTCCATCATATACTTTTTTGATGGATTCATTAATTGAGTTTTCTTCCGTAATTGTTACGTTGGCATGTTTGCCTGTAGTCTGAACATTAGTATCTTTATTCGTAAAATAAAGTGTTCCTAAAATTCCTATTGTTAATACTACTAAGATAATTATAATGTTTATTAATTTTTCTCGCATATTTTCCCTCCTTTTAGTCTAATTCTTTTATATCATACCAGTTACTTGGAAATCCTATTTTGTTTAGGATGCTTTCTAGGGAAACGGTATCTACTATATCATCTAGGTTTTCTACTTCTGTTTTTATTTCTTCTATTAATTCGTTGAATTTTTCTTTGGTTAACAGTTGCTTTAACATGATAACTAGGCTAAATAAATCGTTTTTACCATAGTTATATATTTCTTCTTCGTTAAATGGAATATCTAATAATTCATGATACTTACAATCTGGGATCATTCTTTGGGTACGATGATCATATAAGATATCTTCGTGAGCGCATACATTTCTGAAGTTTGATAGTATTATTAAATAAATTTCTAAGGTTTCATTATCTAGATCATATACGTTTGCGATGTTTTGCTGATCATCTTTTTTTAGGATACTATAAAATTCTGCCATGGTTCCAAATGACAAAACTTTTACCAAGATCCACATTGGAATGTATCCATAGTTATCGATATAGTGCATTGTTGCGGTGTGTTTTCTTCCATTTATTCTGATTTGTCTTTTAACTTTGTTTAAGATATCGTAGATATGTCTTTCTTCTAGCTTGTCCTGGGTAAAGTTTTCTGGATTTAAATAATCTTTTTCTTTAAATCCATATTTTTTTGATAATTGGTAACTAATAATAGATTTGATGTTGTTTTCAACGATTAAAATATTTTTGAAAAATGTATTTCTGATTTTACGGTCAAAGGTGAAGACTCCATATAGTTCATCAAAGTGTGTTCCTGGCAAGAATTTACTACGACTATCTGGCTGTGTGAACATGTGTCTATAACCACTTATAAAGAAGTAGTTTTCTCTAAATAGGATTTGCCTTGCTTTTTCTTCATCTTCTATGACCAAACCTCTTGCTTTTAAAATATCTATTTGTTCATCGATTGTTTTAAATATTTTCTTGGTCATGTTTTCCATTCTATCACCTATTATTAATTATATCATATTTTAACAGGCTTTTGTGATAAACATTTGAAATGTTTATTTTTCATAATATTTTACTACGGCTTTTCTAACTACTTCGGCGATTTTATCCTGATATGATTGTTTTTGAAGAAGGTATCTTTCATTGGCATTTGAAAGGAATCCAGCTTCTAATAATATTCCGGGTCTATTTATTCTTCTTTGAAGATATTTTGTACTGTTTTCTTTATAGTCTCTGTTTGTATTTAAGTATCTTTTTAATTCTTCTTGGAAGATTGCGGCTATCTTTTCATTTTCTGGATTAATAGTGTCGTAATATACTTGTGCGCCATACCATGTTTCGTCTTCTGAGGCGTTTAGATGGACTGATATAAACATGTCGCAGCCTGACTTATTTATTATGTTAGCTCGTCTTGATAGATCACTTCTTTTTCGATTATATGCATTATTGACTGATAGTTCATAATCATCGTATCTGGTTAAATATACTGTTGCGCCATCTTCTTTTAGGGCTTTCATTATACGGGTACTTAGTTGTAAGTTTAGTTCTGATTCTTTGACATTTTTATAATAGGCTCCTGGGTCATATCCACCGTGTCCGGGATCTAAATAAATTATTTTTGATAGGAGTGGGAGTTCTTTATTTTTGGCACTTACAAAATTAAAGGCACATAATAATACTGCAAACACTAAAAAAACACCTACTTTATAGCTTTTCATATAATCACCTATTTAAGTATATGTGTTTTTTAATTTGTTATTATTTTGTTTTTCTTATTTTTGTTTACTGTTATCTTTACCTGTGTCAAAGCGATCACTATGACTAGGGCCATGTCCTGATAATGTCCCTTTAGTTACATTTAGTGATAGTCTGTCATGATTTTCTGGATCTTCTATGTTTCCAAAGTAACTATCAATAACAATATCTCCACTACTTGTTCTACGAACTTTTGTAGTTCCTGTTTTACTATCAAATCTATGTAACTCTTCTTTTTTATTCATACAAAACCTTCCATTGAAAATTTATAATAAACAATTATTTATTCATACTTTGTTCTTCAAAATAATCGTCTATTTCTTTGTCCATTGTTAATAATTCTTTATGTTCATCGACATAGTTAGCAAAGTCATTTCTTACATTTGAAATTCTATTATATAATTCTTCAAAAGCGGAATAATATTGGTCGTTACCCATTTGGTAATCGTCAAAATCCATAAGCATATCTTCGGCCTCTATTAACAACCTTAATGTTTTTGATACTTTTGTATCCAAATTCATCCAATCTCTAACTCTAATATCTGTCATTTTATCCTCCCTTTTTTTTATTTCTTCTCCAAATTTAATTAATTCATTAATTCTTTCTTCATCGAATGGCATTGTAATCAAACCTCCTTTTTATTTTGCATAATATCATCAAGTAATTGCGTTTTATTGTATCACTTAAAAATACGCATGTCAACCATAATATGGTAAATTAAATTTTAATATATATGTTCATTATATACTATTTTGTGATAATTAAATTTTTATGTCTGAATTTGAATTATAAGCGTTATTTTCTCTTTTATTATGTGAACCTATTTGTGCTAAATCATTTAGCGTATATATTGGCTCACTTCTAAATATTGCATAATTTAAATTCATTTATCTACTTCCTTTCTAATTTATATATAATAAAGGATACTTAATTTTTAAGTATCCTTATATTGTTATATTTTATCTATATCTATCATTCCAGAATTGTGTGTAAGATATTTAGTAACTTGTTCTTTTGTGAAAGTTCCATTTAATATTTTTTCATATATTTTTAATAAAGTATTCGTATCAATAATAAGTGTCTCATTCTTAATTGCCAAATCTATTTGCATTTGATTAATTTCGTTCCTTTTAACAACATCTCTATTTCGTTCATAATTCATTATTAATATTTTTTTTATTTTTTCTTCACTACCTTCTTCTTGTAGTTTATCTAAATATTTTGAAAAATGTACTTCCAATTGACTAATATGTTCATATTTCACATTTGATGTAACTCCTTTAATTTCTCCAATATAAGTAGTCCCATCCTTTTTAAAAAGAAAATCTTCCTTTTTTTCATCATTAAAATCATGTAATGAAACATCAAAAATATTTTCTATTATTTCAAATACAACTCCAACCAATTCATCGGAATTAGTATATAAAATACTTTTAAAATATAAGTTTTCTTGCAATTTTTGATTAGCTTGCTCTATAATTTCCTTTTGTATTTTAATCTGCTCCTTAGCCTGTTGAATTTTGTTATTTTGTAATTCATCATCATTAAAGTTATATTTATATACCCACTCTGGGATATTAGTTTGATTGTTTGATAAACCGATTAATTCTAAATACCCAAATAATAAATCAATATTTTCTGCATTTATTATTTGTAATGAAGAAATTATAATTTTTTCAAATTCAATACTAGTAACCTTTTCGCTATCTTTTGAAAATGTTATTTTATCATAGTTGTCATTAGTAAAGTAAAATGATGCCTCGACTAAGTTTTTATCTATTTCAGTGAAAGTATTTTCATATACAATATTCACATCATTCAACGGTATAATTTGTTCTAATATCTTTTTAAAAATAGAAAGATTATTTTTTAATTCATGGTAGCTTATATCGCTATAATCTTTACATTTAAATTTAACATTTGGTGGTAAGCAAAATAATATATATGCTTTCTTACTGTTATCCACCATTGTTTTAATACTCTCGAAATCACTTGATAGCCAGATTCTTGTCTGCGGTTTATCAGCTATATTAGATTCATTAACCCAAATTGCTTCATTGGATAAATCAAAGATATTAATATCATAATTGTCCAAAGATTTTAAATTATTGAAGTCACTTATTTCTACTTCTTGACCATATTTTTTTAGTGATTCAGGAAAATATGTTACTAGTTGGATTTTCTGCATATAATTATACTCCTTTCAACATATAATAGTTATTATATCATTTTTTTATAATAAAAGATACTTAATTCACAAGTATCTTTCCTTTGTATTTATTAGTCTTTATAGTCATTTTTTATTTTTGAAAAACACCTACTTTATAGCTTTTCATATAATCACCTATTTAAGTATATGTGTTTTTTGTTTATTAATTAAATAAAAATGCACCTTTGTTAAGGTGCGAGGTAACCAATATATATTGTTTGTTTATTGGTATTTTTTTTGCATGTTATTAGCGTGAGTGTTTGTTTAGTTTTATCTCTTTTGATATTTACATAACCTGTTTTTTCGACATCATAAATATTGTTTATCACATATTTATATGTTTGGTTTTTATAGTGGATATAGGCAACATCATTTATGTTTAGCTTATCTAAATTTTTAAAATATGCTATACTTGAACTTCCGCTATGGGAAGCTATTATAAGATTGCCGCTTTTTACATTTGGCATTTTTGATGTTTCGATTACTTGAAGGCCTTTATCGACGTTGTTTTTTTCTTTATCGTTTGGATAGAATTCTTGTTTTAGAGTTATTTTTGGTATTTCTAAAACGGGATTTTGGGTTTTGGTTATTGCTTGTGCGGGGGCGATATTTAATTGAAATGTAATTGCTGTTATTATATTAACAATACTAATTAAACTTTTTGATATCATTTTTTATTTTCCACATTACATTATAATGTTTTAAGGTATCGTCGTCTGAGGTACTTGGAACTTTAACTATTTCTTCTGGTGTTTTTGTTGATTTGATTTTTATTTTGAATTCTTCTGGATTTGAAATTCTTAATGAAGCTAACTTTTGTGATCCTTCTTTTACATATACTAATAATGTATTTGAATCGTAGTGTTTTTTTGTGAAGGTTATTTCTTCTTCAACTTGTTCTTGGTTGAATTTTATTTTTAATTTATTATCTTCTATTTGTATTTGATGATATTTGCTGTCTTTAATGTCATAATTATTTAATACATTATTGATATCTTCTATTTCTTTTATTTCCCCTACTTCTCCTGAAATGATTTGATTTTCAAATGATGGTTTTTGTTCATTTTCTTTGATAAGGTTTAATATGTTGTTTTTTTCGGCTTCAACGTTAATTACATCTCCCGTATTATTTTGGCCAGTTGTCCATTTGATATCTACTTGTTTTACGGCTTTCCAAATTAGTTCTTGGGTGGCGATATAATATTTATCTGTTTGATGCCCTGGATATTCATAACCATAGTAACCTATTTTTTCTATATAATTTTTTGTTTCTTGTGATAATGCAGTTTTACTCCAATCTTTATATGCGTCATAGGTTTTTGTAGCTATTTCTTTTCCTGGTTCAATACAATAGGCCAAACGATTTCCAAGATAAAATGCGGTTACATAATTCGATTGTGTTTTTCCATCCACTGTTAGATTATAATAAATATTTCCTAATCTTTTATAGGTTATGTTTTCTGCTTTAACATTACAGATACTTAAAGTAACTAAACAAACACTTAAAATAATTAAACTTAATTTTTTCATATTTTTCTCCTTTCTTGCATAATATTTTTTAATATGATAAAATAAATTTAGTGAGGCGGCTACTAGGCCAAACCTCCAAGTGTTGGTCCTAGCTTAGGCTAGGTTTTTTTGTTTCATTTTTTTGAGGGAGTATCTCTTAGCAAAACTAAGATCACTACTAGAATAATTAAATATTCCAATTGTTCCTCCTATTTTGTTTATAAACATCACCTCCTTTCGTTTGGAGGTTTTACCTAGCTTTTTTCCGCCTCATATATAATATACGGTTTTTATAGGGCCAATTCCTTGTTAAAAATGAAAAAAATTGCGAATTTGCAAAACTTCTTTTTTTGCATGTTTTTTTGTGCAGATTTGGGAAATTTGGATGGTTTTTTATGCAGATTTGGCATTTTTGTATAAAAAAATATAGATTTTTGATCTATATTTTTTGTGGTTTTGATTTTAATTTTTGTTTTGGTCTAAATTGTTGGTAAATTATTAAAATTATGAATGTTATAAAACCGATTATACTTATAATTTGTCCTTCTTTAAAGTATGGTGCTTCATAGGTTATTTCGATTTGGTGATGTCCTTTGTTAATTGGAAAACCTACAAATATTCCATTTAGTTTTTCATATTCTATTTTTTTACCATCTATTTTTATATTGAAGCCTTCATCATAAGGAACGCTTAGATTAAAGTATCCTGTTTCGCTTACATCAATTTCTCCTTTAATTGTATCGCCTTTGGTTGCTTCTTTATCTATTACAAATGGATCTACACTATTTTTTAATTCTTGGATGTATTTATAATCTAAAGTATACATTTCAACTTTATTTATTGTGTATGTTCCTGGTGAAAATTTTATATTTAAATTTTTGATGCCTTTTGGGCTTGAAAGTGTATAATCAAATGTTCTATTATGGTTATAATACTTCCATTCTTTACAGGTTAATTTATTTTTTATTCCATTAATAGTTATTGATGTATCGCCTTTTGAACAACTTTGTGGATTTGATACATGGATTCTAATTAGTAGTAATTTATTTTCTACTTTTTCTTTTAATTTTACTTTAATATATCCATTTTTACCTTTTTTTGTTGTGTTTATTATGTATTTGTTTTGGTCTTTTTTAATATTTAATTTTTTTATTGTTTGTGATTCAACTTGATCTTTATAATCTTTAATATATGATGTTAGGGTTTTTGGTTTGGCGTTTTCTACTGTAATATTATTCATCATCGCTTCTAATTTATATGGATATTTTAGACTTTTGTATTGGTCGTTATTTAAAACGTTTGCGGTGGCATATCCAACTGGCATTGCATCTTCGTTTATATAAACTTTATAATCGCCTTTTTTTGTTAGTAATTTATAGCCAAGTGGGACTGTTTTGTCGGTGATTAAATATTTTACACCCATATAATTTTCAAACATTATATTTTTATTTTCACTGGTTATTACGGAATTACGATATTTTAAGTTATTGTTGAATGTGTGATAGAAGAAGCTATTATATTGTTTATTGTATGTTGATGAATATAGGGTTAGTAAATTTTCATCTATATTTAAAACTTTATTGGTATTTGGATTGGTACTTATGTCTATATTGATACGGTAATAACTATTATCTTGCTTTATTATGTTATCTACTAGTTCAGTTATAACAGGATCTTCTTGTTTGCTGTAAGCAGTTTTTGTGATTAATGTATCGCTTAAATTTACGATTATGCAGATTGTGTATGTTAAGATTATTAGTGGGATTATTAATTTTTTCTTATTATTGGTTTTGTTATATAGGTATAGTAAGAATATGGTAATAAACCCATCTAATATATAGCCATAGGTGTATGGCGCATGGGTAAATAGCATTGTAAATATTAGCGTAATAGCAAACACCGATAAAATATTATAAAATTTTATTTTGTTATTAAATAAGCCTCGGAAGAAAATCGCAATTGTTAAACAATATATTGGAAGAAGCGGGATTAGGGCTTTTCCGTCTAAGTATAAGGTTCCATTTAATAAATATATAAAGAAATTTTCGGTGATGATTGCGAGTAAGGCAATACTTAGAAATTTGTCTTCGATATTTTTTAATATTAAATTTGAGAATAAAGCAATTACGACTATTGCGGTTAAGCCAACTGAATATGAACTATAAAGTATAAATTCTAATCCAAAATGTGGAACTATTAATTCTAGAATATTTATTGGGACATCTCCGTGTACTCTACCGTTTAATAAGGCAAACAATACTGGTAATAATAAGATGGCAGCCATCATTATAGCGATTATTATTGGTAGGGCGAATTTAGTGGCGGCTTTTAAAAAGTTTTTTAATGTATGTTCTTTTGTTGTTTTGAAATAAGTATATATACCGTATATAACGATGCATAATATTGAACCTACACTATAAAAGTAACTGGTCATTATGATTAAAAATAAACTTATTATAAGAAGCCAACTTTTATGTTGTTTGAAATGTTTATCTACTCCCATTAGGGCAAGTATTAAAAATGGCATATAGTTTATGAACATTACATGTCTATGACTTTGGAATATTAATGGTGAGGCGCATAAAAATAGAAAGGCTACTACAAAACAAATTGTTCTACTATAACCATTGTTTTTTAACCATTTATAAAATAGTATTATGCTTAAAATTCCTGAAACTATTGAGCTTATCATTATGTAATCACTCATTTTTAAAAATGGAAGTGCATATGAGATTAATATTATTGGACTTAGTAAGCCATAGTAGGCAAAGTAGTATATGTTTTGCCCACCACCTAAGTTTGGAGCAAATTGTGGGAACAGATTTCTATTATCATAGAAAAGGGTTCTGAAATATTCTGGAATAGCAAAGTGTTGAGTACTCCAATCGGTTGTTGAGCCATACATATATGTTCCATGGGTGATTATTAAAACTACTATTAGATATAGTATGCTTAAAATTCCTATATTTAGGTAGTCTTTTTTATCAAATTTGTGTTTATTCATAATGCCACTACTTTCTACTCCGTTTTATTTCCAATCTGTGCTTTTAACCCAATCTTCATAAGGGTACATGTGGCCAAAATAGCTTTTGATAAAGCCTTGGCTTTTATATATTGGAAGCATATCTTCTGTTTTCTTTTTTAATAATTCAGGATCTAATGTACTTGGTTTATTCATTTTTTCTAATGCTTTCTTTTTATAATATTTTCCAAAATAGTATAAATTAGCTTGTTTGCCATAAATTTCTGTTACTATACTATTGGTCATTTTGTGGTGCTGGTGCCCATATTCGCCATCAGGATTGTGAGTTACTACTATTTCCCAATCTTTGGCGTCTAGGATTTTTTTGATATCCTTTTTTATGTCGTTCATTTCGTGTTTCCAATCACTACGTTTACCTAATACTTTATCTGGGTATCCTAACATGATTAGTTTGTCATTACTATAATCCATTGTTTTTTCTATTTCTTTTACTCTTGTTTTATTGGTTCCGCAAGTTACGCATACTATTAGGTAATTATCTTGTAATAGATGGACTCCACCCCAAATTGTTTCATCATCTGGATGGGCGACAATCATTACTTTGTTTACATCGTCTAAATTTAATTGTTTTAATTGTTGTTTTACTGGTACTTTATTGCTGGAAAATATAAATATTATTAATATGGCAATAGCTACTATAAGACTACCAATTATATATATAGCTTTTTTCATATTTGTTTCTCCTTTTTGTTTCTATTAATTCCATTATAAAGATAGTACCTTGTAATGTCAAGTAGCTAAATTGCTTTAACATTTTTTTAATTTTTTATCACATAAAAAAACATATTCTTTTAGAATATGTTGAAAGGGTATCTATTTGGAAGTGGAAGTTCAAATGATAATTGTTCTTTTGTTGTTGGGTGTATAAATTCTAGTTTTTTTGCGAATAAGGCGATTTGATCTTTTTTGGGGTTTTTATTATATTTTTGATCTCCATAAAGTGGGAGATTTCTTGATGAAAATTGGACTCTTATTTGATGAGATCTACCAGTTATTAAATTAATTTGCACTAATGAAAGATTATCTTTTGTTTTTAATGTTTTATATTTTAATATAGCTTCTTTTCCGGTATTTGATACTTTTGTTATATTGGTTTTTGGGTCTTTTTCTAGTTTATCTTTGAAGGTTCCTTCTTTATCTGGTTTTCCTTCAACTACAGCGATATATGTTTTTTTCATGGTTTTATCTTGTACTTGTTTACTTAGTCTGGCAGCTGCTTTACTTGTTTTGGCAAATACCATTATTCCACCGACGGGTCTATCTAGTCTATGGACAAGTCCTAAATAAACATTACCTGGTTTATTATATTTATTTTTTATGTATTCTTTTAATAAAGTAAGTAAATCTTTATCTTTGGTTGAGTCGGCTTGAACTGGTATGTTTACTGGTTTTTCAACTACTAATAAGTGATTATCTTCATAAATTATATTAATCATTGCTTTCCCATCTTCCATATATTCCACATGGTAAAATTAGGTTGTTTTTGGTTATACTAAGTCCTACTTCACCGGTTTCTACTTTTCCGTTTGGATAAAGTTTAAGCATTGATGTTTTTAACATATTTCCTAAAACTATGTTGGATACTCCAGTTGTATATGAGTTGATAAGTAAAAATAGTGGTTTATCACTTAATATTTTTAGACATGCTTCTAAAAGTACAGCGATGTTTTTTTCAAATTTCCAAACTTCTTTATTTGGCCCTCTTCCATAACTTGGAGGATCCATTACTATTGCGTCATATTTGTGGCCTCTTCTGTATTCTCTTTCGACAAACTTTAAACAGTCATCTACTATAAATCTAATAGTGTGGTCTTCTAGATTGCATAGTTTCATGTTTTCTTTGGCCCACTGTGTCATTCCTTTTGAGGCATCTACTTGTACTACTTCTGCCCCAGCTTTAGCGCATGCCATTGTTGCGCCTCCTGTATAAGCAAATAGATTTAATACTTTTATTGGTCTATTTGCTTTTTTGATTTTATTCATCATGAAGTCCCAATTTGTGGCTTGTTCTGGGAATAAGCCTGTATGTTTGAAGTTGGTTGGTGTAACTTTAAATGTTAGGTCTTTATAGGTTATGGTCCAATATTCTGGTAATTTTGTTTTAAAATCCCAGTATCCTCCACCTTGGTTAGAACGGTGGTAGTGCCCATCTACTTTTTTCCATGAATTATCTTGGTTTGTTTCCCACATTGCTTGTGGATCTGGCCTTCTTAAGATTATATCTCCCCAACGTTCTAGTTTTTCTCCATTTCCGGCATCAATACATTCATAATCTTTCCATTCATTACTTACTTTTAACATAATAAATCACCTGTTATTAATTATAACTTATTATTGATTTTTAGGCAAATAAAAAGGAAGAGTTTTAGACTCTTCGAACCCTGAAAGTTTCAATTAATGAATTGACACTAATTTCTAGTCCAGCCCCGAACCTTATTTCAGGTATTCTTCCTTTATATTAATAATTATATGTAGTTTGTTTTTTTTATTCAATATGTTTTTTTATTTTTGTTTGGGGTTTACATCAATTTTTACACTTTTTGGTAAAGAAAAACACTGGATAATTTCCAATGTTTTATCTTTTTTTAACTAATACAGGTCCTTTTTCTTCTAAATATTCTTTAGCTATTTCTATTTCTGTTTCATTATAGGTTGATTCTAGTTTTGCTTCTAATCTTCCCTGGTGGTAAAGTTTTAAGTATTTATCAGAATTATAACCTAAATCGAAATATAAATCCTCATAAGTTTCTAAAGCACTTAATTGTCTTTCATCATCTACTATTACAGTTCTAAAATCGGTATTTTCTTTTTCCTTTGTTATTTCTCCTTTTAAACTTTCTAAGTGTTCTTTTTCTTTTCCAAGTTGCTTTTTTAGAAACTCTAGTTCACTATTAATGCCTTTCTTCTTTTTTTTGTTTTCTCTATAAAGCCTGTAGTATGCAAAATCAAACAATAAATATAGCGGAGTAAACACGGCTATGAGACAGATAGGGAGAACTACACTTGGACTTTGACTTCCAAATATTGTTATAGCTGCTTGAGGCAAATTCCACATTGATGCCATAAAATGGCCAGCTACTATTGAAAATATTATAAGTGCGGGGGCTATAGGAATGTAGTGTTTAGAGTCTTTTTTATGTCTTGTATTTTCTTTTTCTAATTTGGATATTTTCTTTTCCATACTTTCAATTAAATTTTCTTGTACTAATACTTCATCTAAATTATCATAATATTCGATTGGAGTTCTACTTCCTTTTTCATCGATAACTATGGCTTTACCATCTATATAAATATATTCTTTATTCATAATTAGAAACCTCCCTTGTAATAATTATAGCATATTTTTATTACAATTGGTTATTGATATTTTTTATAAACTTTTTTGCATAGTGCTTCTACTCTTTTTCCTCCTGGAGTTTTTACAGCTTCAAGATTTTCATAAATACTATAACATTTTATTTTATATTTTTTCATTGTTTCCACATCTAATTCTTTGAAGGCTGGGCATGGCAAAATTGTTCCATCAAATTTTATATCTAGTTTTTCTAAACCAGCATTGCACTGATGAGTACTATCTTCCATTAGTGGGATACCGATTCTTATATTACCATTATATAGATGCCTACTACTAGAAAGTAATTCCATAAATTCTTGTTGTTCTTGAGCATTTAACATGAGTTCAGATATATTATTTAAGCCTCTTCCCTGAGGAACAAAATTAAGTATACTGATATTATTAATGTTTGCAATTTCTAGCAATTCTAATATTTCTGGTATTTCTTTATAATTAGGTTTCATTGGTATAAAATGCACATCTGTTTCTATACCAACAATTGATGCATTTATTAATGATTCTAGTAGACAACAATGTTTATGTCTATCTCTTCCCATTAAATATTCGTCTGTTTCGTGTTCGTAGGCTTGATAATCAAAAACTATTTTATCTAATCCCATATTTTTTAATTTATGTAATTCTTCTCTTGTAATAGGACTAAATGTTGATGGATTAATGATTCTATCATAATAGTTTTTAACATTATTTTTTAATCTTTCATTCCACGGCTCGTTTTGTTCTATTTCGTCTAGTTTTCTTTTCATTTCTTCTAGATATAATTGCTTGGTCTCCTCTGAAACTATTGTTTTCTTTATTCCGCATGTAAATATAACTGTTTTTATTCCAAAAGATTTAACATATTCTATCATTTTAAATAAATCAGGATGTAGAAAAGGTTCTCCACCACTTAGGGATAATTCTTCTATTCCTCCTTCACTAATAAAATAGTCTATGACTCTTTTAAAATCATTAAAGGAAATAATTTGTTTCTTATCTATACAAGAGTTTGAAGAACAAAATTTACATTCATTTGGACATGCTTCAATTATTTCAAAACACAAATCTTTTACCATTTGATCCCCCAATCTAATAGTGAATATTATATCATAATTTATCTTTTTTTCATATATTTTTGGTGATTGTGGGCTACTTGTGGGCTACTTGTGGGCTACGCACACTGTTTAACGGTGTTTCCACGGTATCCTAAACATAAAAAAACACCAGAATATAAGCAATTCCGATGTTTTGTTCCAAATATATAATTAACGTTTTGAGAATTGAGGCGCTCTACGAGCAGCTTTAAGTCCAGGTTTCTTTCTTTCCTTAACTCTTGGATCTCTTGTAATAAATCCAGCTCTTTTTAAGATTTTTCTATAGCTATCTTCATTTTCTTCATTAGCTTTATCATATTCTAATAAAGCTCTAGTAATACCATGTCTGATAGCTCCTGTTTGTCCAGTAAATCCGCCACCGTTAACTTTAGCGATAACGTCAAATGTATTTTCATTATTTGTAGCAACTAATGGTTGCATTAGGTCCATAACGTTAGTTTCGTATGGCATAAATTCTCTAACATCTCTACCATTGATTGTTATTTTGCCTGTTCCTGGAGCTACTAATTTAACTCTAGCAACTGAGGCTTTTCTTCTACCTGTTCCGGTAAATTCTCTTTTTTCTGCCATTTAAACCCTCCTAGTCCATTTTAAGTGCTTTTGGCTTTTGCGCACTATGTGGATGATCTCCTTCTGCATATACAAATAATTTTTTATACATTTGTCTACCTAATCTTCCTTTTGGAAGCATTCCTTTAACAGCTCTTTCAATCATTTCTACTGGATATTTTTCGATCATTTCTTTTGCTGTTCTTTCTCTTAAACCACCAGTGTATCTACTATGATTATAATAGATTTTGTCATTTAACTTATTACCAGTTAAATTAACTTTACCAGCGTTAACGATAATTACATAATCTCCACCATCGATGTGTGGTGTGTATGTAGGTTTATGTTTACCTCTTAAAATAGAAGCAACTTTTGTAGCTAGACGACCTAAATTTTCTCCTTCAGCGTCGATAACATACCAATCTCTAACTACATCTTCTTTTCTTTGCATGTATGTTTTCATAAACTTTTCCTTTCTCCTTTACATTAGTAAGTTTTCCCAGGACTTACTTATGTGGGATAAATTAAATGTACCGTTACTAATTGTACTAAAAAAAAAACTAAAAGTCAATAAAATTATATGTTTTTTCGGTGTTTTTATTACTATATTTGACTTTTATTGTTTTTTATTTATCAATATAGGACATCTTTTAAATATAATCCTTCTGAAGCTGCTGTTTTTCCGGCTTTTCTTCTATCTTGGGCTTTTAAAATATCAATTATATCTTCACTTTTTCTTTTGCCTTCACCAATTTCAATAAGTGTTCCCATCATATTTCTAACTTGATATCTTAGGAAACCTGTTCCTAAAAAGGAAATTGTTATTTTGTTTACGTTTTTTATGTCTCTGATTAAATTTGTTTTTACGATGGTTCTTGTATAATCTTCTTTTTCTTCATCGGCTTTGGTGAAAGATTTGAAGTTGTGTGTACCTTCTAGGTATTTTAGGGCTCTTTCAATTTCGACAACGTCTAATTTTTTATTATATTGATAAACGTAATCTTTTTCTATTGGATTATATTCTCCCATATTGATTATATAGATGTATTCTTTTGCTTTTACATTGAATCTAGCATGAAAATCGTCTTCTACAATGGTCATATCTTTTATATAGATATCTTTTGGAAGTAGACTATTTAATCCATCTTTTAGTTTTTCTGGGGTGATGTGTTTCATTTCTAGATCAAAATGGGCTTTTTGATTAAAAGCATGAACTCCGGCATCGGTTCTACCTGATGCGTGGATTGTTACTTTTTTTCCACCGTTGATTGTTTTTAGGGCTTTTTCGATTTCGCCTTGAACGGTTTTTTCTTTTGGTTGTTTCTGATATCCTTTATATCTTGATCCATCATATGAAAATGTCATAAAATATCTCATTGTATCACTCCTCTTATTATAATTATTATTAATACTGCAATATGAATAAATAACATGTATATATCAAAAAATGTCCATTGATTTATTCGGTAATTTGTTCTTTCTTTATCTATACTAAATAATCTTAATTCCATGGATTGTTTTAATTCTTTTTGTTTTTCTATTGTGTTTTTTAGTGCTGGCTTAATCATGTTTTTTAGTGCTTTTATTTTATTTTTTATTGATGTGCGATAATCTAGGCCTCTACTGGCTTCGGCTTTTAGTATTTTGTTTTCTTCATCTATTAGTTCGGGGATGAATCTTAATCCCATACTTATATTTAGAGCTAGTTTATTTGTTTTTATGTTTAATTTTTGTAGGGGTTTTAGTACTCTTTCTAATCCGTAAACTATTTCTGTTGGTGGGGTTGTCATTGTAAGGATGCATGTCATTAGAATAATTAATGTTATATCTATTAGGGCGGTTAATCCTCCGATAAAGGAAAAGGTTAGTATGGTGAAGATGATAAAGGTTAATATTATGATATATCTGAATTTTTTGATTATATAATAGTAGATTGCGAGTGGAATATTGGTATTCATGATAATAATCATTAATAGTAATATTAGAACCATGCTTACTTCTATATTGAAACTAAATAGGGCCATGACGATAAAAAGTAATGTGCATAATACTTTGGCTATGGGATTCATATTGTGTATATTTGAATTTGTTGGAAAGTAATTTCCTATAATTATTTTATCTGACATATCTATAAACATCCTTCATTAAATCGTTAATATCATCTCTATATCCTATTTTAACATTTTTTTTCTTTTCTACCAAGTTTACGAATTCAATTATTTTGGGTGGGGTTAAATTATTTTGCTTTAGGATTTTTTCGTTGGTAAATACTTCGTATTTATCGCCTTCTATAATTATTTTACCATCATTAAATATATATACGTAATCTGATATTTCATGAACAAAATCGGTATCTTTACTGAAGATTATAATTGTTTTATTGTATCTTAGTTTCATCATTTTTATTATTTTTATTAGTTGTTTTTTATTATTACTATCTAATTCTAAGGTTGGTTCATCTAGGATTAGGACTTTAGGATTAAATGAAAGGGTTATGGCAAGAGATAGTTTCCATTGCTGTCCTTTGCTTAAATTACGAGGATTTTTATTTAGGTGTTTTGGGTCTAGATGGACCAATTTTAGGGAATCTTTGATTCTTTTTTCTTTATCTTTTGTTTGATAATTTAAATTGTCGATGGCAAATTCTATTTCTTCTTTTACGGTATTACAGAAAAATTGCTGGTTTGGATTTTGATACACTATTCCAATTTGTGGGCGCAGTTTATTTAAATTTTCTTTATTTGATTTGTTTGTTATTTTTAGGTCTTGATAGTCTATTTCTCCTTTGGTTGGGAAATCTAGTAAGGCGATTAGTTTGGCGATTGATGATTTTCCTGAACCGTTTGGTCCGACAAAACTGGTTATTTGATTTTCTTTTATTGTCACATTTAAATTATCGATTATTGTTTTACTTATTTTTGTATGGTTGTTTTTTATGTACTGGATATTTTTTAATTTTATTTCCATAGATCATTCACCATCTTTTCTGCGTCTTGATAGTCTTTATCGATTAGATTATAAAATTGTAGTTTTTTTGATAGGTTTATTATAAATGGAAGTTCTAAGTGGGCTTTTTTAAAGTTGTTTTCATTTTTATAAACTTCTTCTTTGGTGTCTGAAATTAAAACTTTTTTGTCGTTTAGGATAACTATATTATCACTAAATAAACTATCGTTTGTATTATGGGTTAGATAAATAACGGTTAGTTCTTTGTTTGCGGTTTTTGTTTTTAATAGTTTTAATATTCTAATTTTATCTATTTCGTTTAGGTCGTTTAAGCCTTCATCTATAATGAGTATTTTGGGTTTTGTTATTAAACTAGTGGCGATGGTGACTAATTGTTTATCGTTTTCATTTAAGGTATGTGGCTCTTTTTCTAGGATATTTTCTATTTTTAGTGTTTTACTTATTTCGTTTATTCTTTGTTTGATTTTTTCTTTGGGATAGTTTAAGTTTTCTAAGGTGAATGCGAGTTCATCAGTTACGGTTTCGGCAACAAAACATTGATCATTATTTTCAAATACTATGCTTACTTCTTTACGTATTCTATTTAGATTTTCTTTTACTACGGGAAGATTATTTAACATGATTACACTATTACCTTTTATAATTCCAATTAAAAGTTTTAATAGTGTTGTTTTTCCGCTTCCATTTTCTCCTAGGATGGTGGTGAAGGTGTTTTCTTTTATTTCTAGATATAGATTTTTGAATATTTCTTCGTCATTGTATTTAAAGTTTAAATCTTCTATTTTTACTACTGTTTTCATAATACTTCACCTGCCGTATGTATTATTATAATTATATTTGTGAACAAAATCAATATAAAAATCACATTTATTGATGTGATTTTGTTAATTCTTGATATAGGGTTTCGGCGTTGGTTTTCATAATCTTATTTATATCTTCTTTGGTAAAGTGTTTTTCTAAATCTTGATAAATTTCTTCTTTCATATTTTCGTATTTATATACTGGTTTATCGATTTCACAATTAGTATCAAATTCATGTATAAAATCCATATTATCGCTAGATAACATGATATGATTTATATCTAATTGTTTTGTGGCATAAATTATATGGTTAATGTATTCTTGTTTTATTTGGTTTATATTTGTTTTGTCTGTTATAAAACTTGGATATGAAACTAGTCCTAGATAGCCCCCTACTTCTTTTAGTTTTTGTAGTTGATGATCATTTAGGTTTCTTGGATTATTTTGAAGAGTTTTTATATTAGAGTGTGAGGCATAACAAATTACTTGTTTTCCTTGTTTTTGATTTTCTTTGATTATATTTATAATGTCGTTGAAGGTTGGTTCGTTGGCATGTGAAAGGTCGATTCCTAGTTTTAGATCTATAGCTTTTTGGACAAAGTGTTTTCCTTCTTCGGTTAATCCTTCATTTGATCTAATACCTGAACCATATTTACTTTTATTATTCCAAACTAATATGATGGAATTTAATCCGGCTTTTTTTAATTTTTCTAATTCATCTATATCTTTTATATAATCGCAACCTTCGATACTGTATAAAATATTGCAGTCTAGATTGTATTGTTCTAGGGCTTGTTTTGCTTGTTTGAACATTTTTAAAACGTCTATTTTATTTGGATATTTTAATTCTTGTTTCATTTCTTCTTCTGACATAAAATATAAGTTCCCTATAACTCCTGAAATGTTTTTCTTATTTAGTGGGGTTAGTAAATGCGTTATATCTATTTTTTCGTTTTGTGCCATAAAGGCAAGAGTTAATAGGTCGTAATGGGTATCAAACATTTAACATCTCCATTAATCTAATTTTTTTGTTTGAATTTTGTATACTATTTTTGTTAGTAATTTTCTTGGGACAAGTCTAGTAGCAAACACGCCTAGTTTTACTTTTAGGCCTGGAATTATGATTAATTTTTCAGCGAACATTTTTTTAATTGCGTATTTTGCGACAGCCATACTTTCCATTGGTTTCATACTGAAGGAAACTCCAGCTACTCTATTAAATTCTGTTTCGACTGGTCCTGGACATAAAACACTTACTGAAACGTTACTTTTTTCTTTTTTTAGTTCTTCATGAATTGCTTCTGTTAGGTGTAGAACATAACTTTTTGAAGCGTAGTAAGTTGACATTAATGGTCCTGGCATAAAGCCTGCAGATGAAGCTACATTTAAAATATAACCTTTATCTCTTTTTTTGAAGTCTTTTAAAAATAGTTTAGTTAGTGTGTGAACTGTTTTAATATTTAGATCTATCATATCTAATTCTTTATCTATATTTGTGTCTGTGAATTCTCCAAATAATCCGAAGCCAGCATTATTTATTAGAATATCTATTTTTTCTTTTTTTACTTTATTATATAGTTGCATGCAGTTATATGTACTGGAAACATCCATGATAATTATTTTGGCTTTATCGCCTAATTCTTTTTCTAATTTTTCTAGTTTGGTTTTTCTTCTGGCAACTAATATTACTTCGTATCCTTCTTCTACTAAAACTCTTGCCATGTCTGCTCCTAGTCCTGAACTTGCGCCTGTTATTAATGCTTTCATGTTATCACCTGCCTATATTTTCATTATATATGCTTATTTTAAGTTTGTAAATAATTTTTAGACGTTATATTTTGCTTTTAAATCATTTACTTCTTTTGTTAAGGCGTTTATCATTTTTTGCATCATTATTATTGTTTCTTCTTCTGAGGTACTTGTGGTTTTATTGGTGTGGGACATGTCATTTGGAACACTTTGTGTGGTTCCATTTCTTTCGGCTTCTACTTGTTTATAAAAGGCATTTGTACTTAGAACTTGAGCAACTAACATTAGCCAATTTCCTAAAGCATTTTGTTCATTTGCGGTTAAATCGTCTATTAGTAAGTAGCCAATAGCAACTGCACTGAAACTAAATACTTTGGCGGGGATATTTGGTATTAGATTCATAGCATACTCCCCCTTTATATTATTTTATTTTCCACAATAAAAAGTATGAAAATGTTTCATACTTTATTTGGTTTTTGCATTTGTTTTTGTTAATGTTGCTTTTACTAGTTCGTTTACATTTGTAATATAGTTATAAATGTATAGTAATTTTTCTTGTGGAATTTCTTCTTGATAGTTTTTTATTATTTCTTCTATTTGTGTATTGGCAAGGGTGTCTAAATTTTCAATAATATCAGCTACTTCATTTTTATAATGGGTTATAATATATTCTATTAACGAACTTACTGGAAATTCTTGATTTCCGATATAACAATATCCTTCTGTATCGCCTATATTGAAAGCGTTAAAGGCTAGTCCATTATCAAAGGATGGTGCGAGGTGGTAGGAACCTGTTTTTTCATTAAAGATGGATTCAATATTTTTTAGTCTACGGTCTTCATTATCTAAAATACAATCGCCGAAAACCATTCTGATATAGTCTTTTTTCATTTGATTGAAATCATCTTCTTTGATGCCTGCGAGGTTATTAAAAATATTAAACACTTTATAAAAACAACTGCTTATATTTTTTTGTTCATCATTTATATTTGGTTTAACCCACGTATTATTTAATAGGTTAATGGTGACATCTGCTGGTTCTTCTAAGAAACTATCAATTATGCAGCATCTAGGATCGTCGAGGTTCATTTGTTTTAGTGCTTCTTCTTCTGAATTGTAACCTAATCCTACTTTAACACATTTTATTCCTAAATGCGTTAGGATTGTATATGATATATGTTCCATTACATCTTGATCTGGGCATGTTGCACCGTTATATTTAACAAGTTTCTTTTTGTCATCTATTACCCAATATTTATCACTATATCCTCTGGGTTCATCACCATATATTCTAAATTTATTGATGTTAATTCGTTCCATATGTTTTTCGTCTTTCTTTAGTTGGGTTAGTGGTGATAGAAATATTATCGGTAGCTAATATTCCGTTTGTTAATTTTAACATTTCTATTTTTTCTGGTTCTGTTAGTCTTTCACTATTACGTATTCTGTTTGCGAATGTTTTGAAAAGTGTTTCGCTTTGATATGTTTGCGTGGTATCTGGAAATTCTGGGAAAGTTACAAAACCAATTTTACTGGCGATTTCATAACCTTCTTCGTCATAAGAAAATTCCCAATTTTCATCATAAGTTAAGTATCCTATGATACATTCAAATTTATCATCATATCTTTTCCACATTATTCTAAATTCTTCCATATTACACCTCTTATTTGATTTTATTATAACACAAAACCATTTATTGTCAAAAGTGTTAACTATTTAGAAAGTTGGTTATAAGATCTATTAAGATTTCTTTTTCTTTTGGATTTGACTGAGCGATTAGTAGAGTTAGTGCGGTTAGTGTATTATTATCTATTGTTTGTTTTCCATTTAGGTGCAGTATGTTATAAAAATACAGAAAGTAGATAAAAAGTGTTGCTGCTATTCTTTTATTTCCATCGATGAATGTATGGTTTTTAACTATGAGATATAAAAAGTTTGCGGCCTTTTCTTCAATGCTTGGATAAACATCTTGGTTATCGTATGTTTGATATATATTTCCAATTATTGCTTTTAAACCTTCATTTCTTTCTAAGGCAAAGAGATTACTATTTTCTTTAAATTTTAACATGTCTATAATGGTCATACATTCTTTGTAGGTTATTTTTTCAGTACTATTTCTACCTTTGATTTTTTCCACAGTTTTATGATCATAATCATCAAGCAAATTTAATGATTTTGAATATTCGTTTATAACTTTTAAAACATCTTTAGCATCACTATCTTTTAGTTCATCTTCTACTCTAGTCGCGATATCTATTAATTTTACTGTTTTTTCTAAATATTCTAATCTTTTTTGATTAACTGCATAGCCTTTTATCATGTAATCTTTTATTATTTTATTTGCCCATTTTCTAAAGGCGATACCATTATTTGATTTAACTCTATACCCTACTGATATTATCATGTCTAGGTTGTAATAATCAACTAGATGTGTTTGTGTTTTTCCTTGTATTGAGCCATGTTTAGTGGTTGTTGCAAATTTTGCAACAACCTCTTCTTTGTTCAATTCTTCTTCTAATGCTTTTTTGATATGTCTTGAAATTACTGATTTGTCCCTTCCAAAAAGCTTTGACATTTGTTCTAATGATAACCAAACTGTCTCATCTTTCATGTTTACTTCTAATTTTACTTCTTGATTGTTAAATATAACTATTTCATTTTTCATATTATTCCCCCTTTATTGTTATATTTACTACATGTTAATTATATAATTATTAGTTACACTTTGTCAATAACTTTTTGTTAATTAAAAAAGAAATGCTTGTTTTGCATTTCTTTACCTGGTTTTTGTTTTAACATGTGATTGTTTTTGTAACTCTTCATTTAATCTTTGGTTTTCTTGCCTCAATTCTTCATTTTCAGTTTGTAACTCTTGATACATTTGAAGTAATTCTTTTGCTATTTTCATTACTTTTGTTGATGATTGATTTTCTTTTAGTAATTCAGAAATCATTGTACTAAATTGGTCTTGTTCAATTGGCTGTTCTACTGGCAATCTACCTATTTCTTTAAATTGTGGTAGTTTGATAGAATATGGTTCATCAGTTATAAACAATTGTGGATGGGCACGTTTTTGATTTCTTTCGTTTAGTTCTTTTTTTGATAGATTATGGTCAAATTTTAATTCAAATATTTCCATTGTTTCTATTAGTTCTTGCCATTTCTTATCACTATTATATGTTTTTCCACCATATTTTTTTGTGATTTGAAAAAAGCTTTGTCGAAGATATATTGGGGATTTTCTTAGGAGTTGGTCGATTGTTACTATTCCCATTTGGTTGAAAAATCTTTGAGTTCCAAAATCATCAAATAAGGCATCTACGGGATCGTTGAATCTTAATCTGAAGGCTGAAGTATTACTTTCTACTTTATTT
>CANRSQ010000010.1 GCA_947642475.1 uncultured Mycoplasmatota bacterium | reverse complement strand
CAAAATTTCCTTTTTTGTAAAGTAAAAACATGCAGATTTGCCAAATTTGCCTAAGACAGATTTGGTATTTTTGTATATAAAAATGTGCAGATTTAGGAAATTTGTTATTTTACTATTTTTAATTAATAATGTATATTACCTTTCCAGTGAAAGCTTTTACTAAAATAAATAGGAAAGGAAAATTAATATGATTTTAAGTAGTAATATACAAAAACAAAAAGAAATGCGAGAAAGGGGGGAAGTAGTTCCAGGATGCGCTGACTGTGTATTTAAAAACTTGTTACAATTAGATGAATTAAAAGGAATACTATCCTATATGTTAAGTGAAATAACCGGAATAGATAAAGATTATATATATGAAAATCTAACCTTTACTAATACTGAACTATCAAAAAATAATTATTTAGAAAAAGGAAAAATAACCGATTTATTAGTAGATATATGTGACAATAGAATAAATCTAGAGATGAATAGTATATTAGATAAAGGAACTTTAAATAAAGGTAATTCCTATCACCATAATCTAGCTAGTTCCAATTTATATAGATCTGAAAGTTATACAAATTTTAGGAAAATAATTCAAATATGTTTTAATAAAAAAGATACATTAGAAAAATTTGGAAAAGAAAGTATAGTAGAATTTAAGATGAGGAGCAAAGACGGAAAATACTGTTTAGATGAAAATTTCATAAATTATCAGATAAATCTTGAGGAAATACATGATAAGTATTATAATAAAGGAGAAGAAATCAGTAGATTAGAGAAAATATTATTACTGCTTACGATAGAGAAAGAAAAAGACTTAGATAAAGTATCTAAGGGAGATAAGGAGTTAATAGTTATGACAGATAAGATAAAAGATTTTTCAGAAGATCCATTATTAGTAGGTTTATATGATGAAGAAAAAGCTAGAGAGCAAGTAAATGCGATAAACATCGAAGCAGCAGAAGAAAGAGGTTCTAAACAAGAAAAATTAGAAATAGCTAAGAATATGCTTGATATGAATATTGATATAGAAACTATATCAAAAGCAACTAATTTAACAAAAGAAGAGATTGAAGAATTGAAATGATTTTTCAGTTTCTTTTTAGTTAGCAAATATTTCAAAACCAAGCAGAAACAACCCCAAAATAAAAAAACACTTTTTTTTAAACAGAAAACATGTTATAATTATATAGTGTATATTGAGGTGAATTATGAAGGACAAATTAAAAAAAGCAGGGCATATAGCCAAAGACTTTATCAAAAAATTTGCAAAAGGGACTAAACATTATTTTAAACATAATGCATTATTTATAACATTCGTACTTACCGCATTTATAGAAGCTTGCATGCTTAGATTTTTTACAGTTAAAAACTTTACTGCCATAAGTCCATTATTTTCAGACTTTGCAGTAGTCTTGTTTGTAGGATCATTTGCTTACTTTTTTAAACAAAAAAACCGTTATAAGTATTTAATGACATGGTCTATAATATTTACATTGGTTTGTCTTATCAATTCAGCATATTATAGTAACTATGTATCATTTACTTCATTTTCTTTACTCGCAACATCGCTCCAAATATTTGGAGTTGGTGATGCCCTAAATACAATTATAGAAATAAAAGACTTTAGTTATATTTTAGGACCAGTCATTTTAACACTAGTTCATTTAAAACTAAAAAATACAAGTTATTATGATAATATAAAAACAAAAAAGAAAGCCCGTACAACATTCTTAAAAGCTTTATTAATAAGCGCCATTTCATTAGGCTTTTTTATGTCAACAGTAACAGGAACCGATATAAGTAGATTATATAAACAATGGAACCGTGAATATGTAGTTATGAAATTTGGAGTATACGTATATCAAGCTAACGATTTAATCGCTAGTTTAAAGCCGCAAATAAGTCCGCTATTTGGGTATGATAAAGCTGCTAAACAATTTAGAGAATATTATGAAGAATATCCATCAGAAAAAAGTGATAACGAATATACAAATAAATACAAAGGGAAAAATGTTATCGTTATTCACGCCGAAAGTATTCAAAACTTCTTGTTAGATACCGAAATTAATGGTAAACCATTAACGCCAAACCTAAAGAAACTATCTGAAGAAGGATTATATTTCTCAAACTTCTACGCACAAGAAAGCGTTGGAACCAGTAGTGATAGTGAATTTACATTTAATACATCATTACTTCCAGCAAGTAACGGAACCGTTTTCGTAAGTTATTGGGATAGAGATTATCTATCAATTCCAAAATTATTAAAACAACAAGATTACTATACATTTAGTATGCATGCAAACAAAGGAAACTTCTGGAATCGTGAAGTAATGCATAAACAATTAGGATATGATAAATTCTATAATTATACAGTAGATTATACAATAAATGATGAAGATATTATTGGTTTAGGTTTAAATGATAAATCATTCTTTAAACAATCAACAGAAAAAATCAAAAAAATAAATGAAGAACACAAAAACTGGTATGGTGTATTACTAATGCTTACGAACCATACACCATTTACTGGTGTTGAAGATACAACGGACATAGATTTAACTTATAAATACACTAAAGTAAATGAAGAAACAGGCGAAACAGAAGAAGTAATTAACGACTACTTAAAAGATACCACACTAGGAAATTACTTCACAACTGCACATTATGCCGATGAAGCATTAGGGGAATTTGTAAACGAATTAGATGAAGCTGGACTATTAGATAATACAATCTTAGTTATTTACGGTGACCACGATGCCAAAATAAAACGTAGTGAATATAACCGTTACTATAACTATGATCCAGAAACTGATTCAAAATTAGATTCAGATGATCCAAATTACAAAGAATTTACAAAATACGATTATGAATTAAATAGAAGTGTTCCATTTATTATATGGACAAAAGATAACCAAGAGAAAAAAGAAATCAAAGAAGTTATGGGAATGTATGACGTACTTCCAACATTAGGAAACATGCTAGGTATTTATAGTCCTTATGCCCTAGGACATGATATATTCAGTATTGAAAACAACTTTGTAGTCTTCCCAAATGGAAACTGGATAACAGACAAAATGTACTATGACAGCCAAAGTGATGAAGGAATCTTATTAGATGACAAAGCCGTTATAAGTGCTGATTATATAGATAGTTATACAACTAGAGCTGAAAAAGAAGTAGAAGTATCAAACGATATAATAGTCCATGACTTAATTAAAAAGACAAAAGAAAGTAACGATGTATTAAAGGAGAATAAAAATGGCTAAAACAAAAAGAAGAATAAGCAAAAAGAAAGTAACAATATTTATTGTAGCTATAGTATTAATTATAGCTGCAATAGTTCTTGCTATATTTTTAACACATAAAAACAAAGACGATGATAGTATAAAAGTTAAAAGCGTAGATACAATTGAAGGATACGATTACACATTAAACAGTAATGCTACAAAATACTATAAAGAACTATTTAAAGAACTAAAAGAAGTATTAGAAGCCGATGATGTAGATCAAGATAAATATGCTGAATTAGTTACAAAAATGTTTATTGCTGACTTTTATAACTTAGACAATAAGTTAAACAAAAATGATGTTGGCGGAATAGAATTTGTTTATGAAAACTTTAGAGGAGATTTTGAAAAACTAGCATCCACTTCAATTTACAAAAATGTCGAAAGCGATATCAGTGGCAAAAGAACTCAAGACTTACCAGTAGTTGCAAAAGTTTCAGTAGAAAAAGGAACAAATGAAACATTCGAATATGGCGATAACAAAGATGAAGAAGCTTATACCGCAAACTTCGATATTGAATATGAAAATGATTTAGGATATCAAACTTCCGGAAAAATCACCTTAATTCATAACGGTAAGAAATTAGAAGTTGCCGCTTTAGAAGAAACTAGTGAAAACTAGTTCTTTTTAGTTGAAAAAAATAAAATATTTAGTTATAATGTATATAGTAAAGGAGAAGATAAGATGAATAAAAAGGCCTTAATTATAATTATTGTAGCTGTATTAGTACTGTTAATAGTTGGAGCTACTTTAATAATCACAAACGGCAAAAAAGCAGAAACAAAAAAACAAAAGAAAGAAGTAAAAGAAGCCATTACCGCAGAAGGTATAATCAAAGATGAAAGCTACGGTGGATTAAATTTCACTAATACAACACTAGTAAATGACAATGGACAATATACATTGTCAATCGACGTAACAAACCCAACCAAAGCTGATATCGATTTAGAACAAGTAAATATTGTTCTAAAAGATAAAGATGGTAATGAAATAATTTCATTATTAGGTTATATTGGTGACCCAGTAAAACCAGATGAAACAAGAACCATTACTTCATTTGCCGATGCTGATTTATCAAAAGCTGCATCAAAAACAATCGAAGCTGCAAAATAAGACAAAAGTCGCCTAACTATAATCATTATAATATAGTTGGTGATATAATGAAAAACAAAAAATATTTTCATATTTATGATAAACCTACCAACAGTAGGTTTTTTTCTTGAATGTTCCGCCATAAATCGACATAAAATTATATGGGTGATAACATGCTAAAAGATTTACGGAACTATATATTAGAAGATGATTTTAAAATAACATATCTAAAAAACAAATTAGATATAGTTAACTATATATGCATTGATCACTTTGACGAAGATAAAATAATGATTAGATATAGTGGGGGAGTAGTGACCATAAAAGGTGAAAACCTAACCATTTCCAAACTCCTAAATGATGAAATACTAATATCTGGATTAATCAAAAATATCGAAATAAAATGATAGAAAAATTCAAAAGTAAAATAGCCTTAAATATAAAAGGCCGTAATATAAATCGTTTCATCAAAAAATTAACCACAAAAAAAATCAATATTTTATCCCTAAATCAAATAAATAAAAATGAAGTAAAAATAATCATATATAAAGAAGATTATGAAGAAGTGCTAAAACTAAAAAGTATATATGAAGTTTTAGAAGAAGATGTATTTGGGTACATAAAAATAAAAAAACTAATCAAGTTAAATACCCATTTAATTATCTTTATATTAATCGGACTCGCATTATTTATATTACTTACAAATACAGTCTTTGACATTGAAGTAGTTCACTCAAATAAAGACATACGTAATTTATTAACAGAAGAATTAGAAGCAAACAGTATAAAAAAATACACCATCAAAAAATCATATAAACAATTAGAAAAAATAAAAGAAAAAATCCTAAACGACCATCCAGATGAAATAGAATGGTTAGAAATAGAAACCAAAGGAACCAAATATATAATTAGAGTAGAAGAAAGAGAAGTAATAAAAAATACCGAAACAAATATTCCAAGAAACATTGTCGCCAAAAAAGACGCTGTCATAAAAAAAGTGGCCGCCAGTAAAGGCGTTATCGTAAGAAATACCGACGATTATGTAAAAAAAGGAGACGTCATCATAAATGGCGACGTTATATTAGAAGAAAAAAAATCAATGGGCAAAGTAAAAGCCGAAGGTAAAGCTTATGGCGAAGTTTGGTACGTTACAAAAACAGAATATCCATTTGTCTATTATGAAGAAAAAGAAACCGGCAAGAAAAAAGAAACATACAATATCAAAATTTTAAACAAAGATATCGAACTAGGCTTTAATAAATATAAAAATAAAAAAGTCGATGAAAAAACAATATTAAGCCATCCATTATTACCAATCAAATTAGTTAAACAAAAACAAAAAGAAATAAAAGTAATAAGTGAAGTATTAACTTTCGATGAAGCATTAATTAAAGCCCAAGATTTATCAATAGAAAAAATGAAAAAAAATCTAAAAAAAGATGAATACATCATTAGAAATAAATATTTAAAAAGTACCGTAAAAGAAAATAAGGTAGAAGTAGAAATGTTTTTTGCCATCTATGAAGATATAACCGATTATAAAGAAATCGAGTGATAACATGATTAGAAATACAATAATGCGAATATTTGATGCCACTTGGCCAACAATTATAATAAGCATGGTTATAATCATCAGTATGCGCATAACATATCTCTTAAAATATAAAAAACAAATTATCTTATACAAAGAACTGTTAAGCTTGCTTTTCATAATATATGTTCTTTGTCTTTTCTATGTCGTAACATTTCAAGACGTCAGTTTTGGCATTTCAAATATAACGCCATTTACCGAAATGTTTAGATACGATGTGGGATCAAAACTATTTGTAAAAAACGTTATAGGAAATGTAGTTCTTTTTTTACCATATGGATTTTTCGCCGCATACTATTTAAAATTAGAAAAACCAACATCCATAGTACAACTTTCCCTATTAGTATCCCTAACCATCGAATCAACCCAACTATTAATAGGAAGAGTATTCGATGTTGACGATATAATCTTAAATATGATAGGAGGTTTAATCGGGTTTTATTTATATCATATATTAACAAAATTAACCACCATATTACCACCACTATTGAAAAAGCCCATAATTTATAATATAATAATGATAGCTTTACTCGTTTTAGCGCTAACATATCTAATAGGATTTATAGAAATAGGAGTATGAAATGAACAATTTTGAAATATTTAACGAAACAGAAGAAAAAATAGACATCGAAGAAGAAAGAAAACTACTAGAATACGCATTAAAATATAAAAAACTAGAAAACGTCGAATTCAATGTCATATTCGTTGATAACGAAAAAATAAGAAATATCAATAAAGAATATAGAGGAATAGATCGCGAAACAGATGTTATCAGTTTTGCCTTAGAAGATAATAAAGATATAACCTTTGAATTTGGTAGATTGCTAGGCGATATTTATATATCAATACCAAAAATGAAACAGCAAGCAAAAGAATACGGACATAGCGAAAAAAGAGAACTAGCATTTCTAACAATACACGGACTACTACACCTTTTAGGATATGATCACATGACCAAAGAAGACGAAGAAGTAATGTTTAAAGAGCAGGAGTTGATTTTAGATGGATACGGTATCAAGAGATAAACTAAAACAAAAAGGATTAAAAAGATTAATACACAGTTTCAAATACGCCTTAGATGGCTTAAAATACGCATTTAAATATGAACAAAACATGTTAGTTCATATACTTGCCACCATAACAGTAATATGCGTTGGACTACTATTAAAAATATCATTAGTAGAGTGGTTAATAATCGCCCTAATCATTGGACTAGTTATCGCCACAGAATTAATAAACACAAGTATCGAAGCCATAGTCGATTTAACATGCCCAGAAATAAATCCACTCGCCAAAGTAGCCAAAGATACTGCTGCCGCTGCCGTTATGGTTTTCGCAATGACCGCCATCATTATCGCAGCCATAATATTTATACCAAAAATAATAATACTACTATAAAGGAGAAAATATGGAAGAAAACATAAAAAGTGGATTTGTTAGTTTAGTCGGAAGACCAAACGTCGGAAAATCAACCCTATTAAATAATTTAATTGGAAAAAAAATAGCCATCACATCATCAAAACCTCAGACAACCAGAAACGTTATCCAAGGAATCTATAACGATGAAAATACCCAAATAGTATTTGTCGATACTCCAGGAATACACAAACCAAATCATAAATTAGGAAAAGTTTTAAATAAAGGAGCTTATTATAGTATCGATGATGTAGATGTAGTTTTATTTCTAGTAGACGCTAAAGCCGGACTAGGAAAAGGCGATAAATATATAATCGAAAGACTAAAAGACCTACAAAAACCAGTAATACTAGTCATAAACAAAATAGACGGTCTATCAAATGATCAAATATTTAGCCAAATAAATGACTATAAAGATTTATATGATTGGGCCGATATAGTCCCACTTTCAGCCTTAAAAGATAAAAACACAAAAGAACTATTAAAAGTATTAAAAAAATACTTACCAGACGAAATAAAATATTTTGATGAAAGTCAAATAACCAATAGATCAAAAGAATTCATGATAAGTGAATTAATAAGAGAAAAAGTACTAAGACTTACCAATGAAGAAGTCCCACATTCAGTTACATGTATCACTGAACAAATAATAAAAGATAAAGATAAATATATAATAAACGCCGCCATAATCGTTGATAGAGATTCACTTAAAAAAATAATCATCGGAAAAAATGGCGAAATGGTCAAAAAAATAGGAACGCTTGCTAGACAAGATATAGAAGCTTATTTAGATGCTAAAGTATATCTAGAATTATATGTTAAAACAATAAAAAAATGGCGTGAAAAAGAAAAATATTTAACTGAACTTGGATTTACCGATTTCATGGAAAAATAAAAAGGGGATTTGGGGAAGGATTGATAAAATGAAATTAGATAGAATTAAAAGTAAAGGTATTTGTGCAGTGTTAGTGCCTTGTTTGTTATTTTCTACTTTAACATTAGGAGGCTGCGAGGATGTGGAAACGGAGAATAGTGATGTTCCTAGTTCTTTAACTTTAGATAATGAGACTGAAAATGTAGAAGAAATAAATGTAGAAGAAATAAATGTAGAAGAAATAAATGTAGAAGAAATAAAAGAAGGGGATGTTAAGATATTTGCCCCAGGGGAGCATATGTTTGCCAAACAACAATATAATGGGGATCAGATACCACAATATGATGGTTATGAGGTTTTTGATACAGAGGTGGATGCCTATTATCGAAAGGACCTTATTGTTATATATGTAAATATTGTTGAGGTGGAAGCCGTTGCTTCTGAAGGCAAACTTTCTTATAATAATTCTTTTAATACTCCAGGAATACCAACACAAAAAGAACAAGAAAACCAAAAAGTTTATACTAAATAAGAGTAGTAGGAGTATGTAGTATGGAAAAAGAAAAATATTTAACTGAACTTGGATTTACCGATTTCATGGAAAAATAAAGGAGAAAATAATGACCAATAAAACAGGAGAATTTCTAAATAAATCTTTGGAAGAATACCTACAACTAGATCCAAATGGTGATTACATTTTAAAATCATTTTATAAACAAAACCAAACCATAGATGAATTATTAGAAACAAAAAAACAAGAAATAGAAGACAATCTTTTAGATTGGCTTTGGTTCGCCAAACCAACAAATAAAAGATTTGTAAATCAAGGACTTCAAATAATATTATATTTTGAAGATGAGATATCATTAGAAATCAGTGATGGTGTTTATTACTTTAATAAAACATATTATAGTAAAGATGACATGCAATCAGATAAAATGCTAACATTTGCCATAATTACCCCAAATACAAAAAATTATAATTACTTTACATCATACTTACAAAAAATAGTTTTAGAAAGTTTTAATCACAACGAAGAAAAACAAACAATTTTAGATAATATAGATAAAGTAAAAACAAAGGAGAAGTAAAACGTGGAAGAAAAAATACAAAAATATAAAGAAATTTTACAAATATTACAAGATGAACAATCATTAAATGAAGAATTAATCGCTTATGGAACTAATGAAGTAGGAAATTTAGAAATCCAAAGATTAGAAGCTCTAGATAACATGGATTTTTATGCAACCGTATCATTTGATGCAGATAGTTACACAAAAGAGAAAAAAGAAACCTTATTAAAACTAATCTCAAGATGCACCCAAAATGGCGTAGAATTTCCAAAAAACGATAATGAAGCAATCAATATTGCCGCTGAAAACAGCCTTCTGGCATACACACTAAATAGCAAAATGGAAAGACTTGTAGAAGAAATGGCCGAATTAACAATCCAGCAAATCGCTTTACAAGATTTTGAAGAACAAACCAAGCGGCAAATCAAAATTTTAACAAAATAATTGAATAAAAAATAAAATCATCACTCACAATATTAATAGGAGAGTGATAAAATGAATTTATTTTGGAATCTATTTGAAAAAACAGGGAAAGTAGAATATTATTTAAAATATAAACAAAGTCAAAATAAAAAAAAGAGGTAAAATATGATAGAAGTAGAAGGCATAGTAGTTAGCGAAACAAACTATAGTGAAACATCAAAAATTCTAAACGTTATGACCAGAGAATATGGCCTTATTGGAATAATGTCCAAAGGATGCCGTAATATAAAAAGCCCACTTAGAAGCGTTTCAACAAAACTAACTTATGGAAAATTTATTATTTATTACAAAGAAGATAAACTATCAACCTTAAAAGAAGTAACAATAATAAATCCGTTTAAAAACCTAAAAAAAGACATAACCAAAATCAGCTATGCCTCATACCTATTAGAGTTAAGCCAGCAAGTTATAAAACAAAATGATAATGAAGAAATATTTAATCTCTTAATAGAAGCCCTAAAAAAAATAGACGAAGGATATGATCCATTAGTAATTTTAAATATAATAGAATTAAAATATTTAGATTACTTAGGCATAATGCCAATAATTGATAGCTGCGCCATTTGTGGTAAAAAGACAAATATCGTAACCCTTTCAAGCTATAAAGGAGGCTATGTTTGTAATAACTGCTATAACCATGAAAAAATAGTTAGCGAAAAAGCTATCAAACTAATCAGAATGTTTTTCTATGTTGATATTTCAAAAATAACAAAACTAGAAGTATCAGATCAAGCAAAAAATGAAATAAATATCTTTTTAAACGATTACTATGATAGATATGCTGGTCTTTATCTAAAAAGTAAAAAATTTATAAGAGACTTACAAAAATTGTAGTCTTTTTTCAATTGACAGAAATGTTTTTTTTGTTATAATAATCACACCAAAAGGAGAGAAATTTACATGAAAATTAATTTAAATCAATTGTTAATAGAATATGGGTATAATAAAGAAGAAGCATCCAGGATTATTACATATTCATTAAATGCATTAAGAGATGAACAGCTATATAATAATATAATAAGAATATATAATAATTTTCTAAAAAGAGGATATAGTAAAACAGAAATTAGAAAGATGTCATTAAAGTTCCCTTTAATATATAGATATAGTGCATCACATATAGAATCAAAGATTGATTTTTTTATTGAAAAAGGATATAGTAAAAATGTCATTAAAAAAATGTTTATAAAATGTCCAAGTTTATTGTCTTTTAGTGATGATACTTTAGAAAGAAAAAGAGAATATTTAAAAGGTAAAGGATATAGTGACAAGCAAATAAATAAAATGACTACATTAGTCCCTTCAATATATAGTTTTAGTGAACAGTATATGGATAAAAAAAGAAATTATTTATTAGAACAAGGATATAGTAATCAAGATATTAATAAAATGACAATTGATTTACCTCAGCTATACGGAATTAATAAAGAAAACATAGAGGAAAAAAGAAAATATTTATTAAAAAAAGGATATAACGAAGAAGACATACATAAACTCACTGTAAGTTTGCCTTCAATTTATGGTTACAGCGTCGAAAATATAGAATCAAAAAGAAGTTGCTTAAAGGAATGTGGGTATGATGAAGAAGAAATTAACACATTAACAGTTAACTTACCCGCATTATATGGTTGTAGTGAAGAAAATATAAGCAAAAAAATATGGTATTTCAATCTTTACGGCATGAACAATTTAATTTTAGAAGATACATTAAAGTTGATGCAAAGTGTTGAACTAACATATGCTAGAAGTTGTTTTTTAGTTAGTAGTGGTTATACATTAGAACAAAGTACATTTAAATATTTATTTTTAAATGCCAAAATGTTTGAACAAAAATTTGGAGTTACTAAAGAAGAAGTTAGAGAATTATATCCGTACGAAGAATATGAAGAAAATTTAATTTTAGGCGGTTATATCCAAAAAACTAAACAAAAGAAAAAAGTCAAATAAAACTTGACAAAATAATAAACATAACATAAAATGTAAATAGATATTTAAAGGCGATGATGGGCTTGGAAACCTGGAGCCATATACATTAAGGGATTCTTCTAGAATAAGTAAGGTGGAACCGCGGAAATATTTCGTCCTTACAAACTTAGGAGAATTCTTTTTATTTTGAAAGGATGATTATTATGGAAAAAACAATGGAAAAATTAACAAGTGTTTGTAAACAATATGGTTTTATATTTCAAGGTAGTGAAATATACGGCGGCCTTGCCAATACATGGGATTATGGACCACTAGGATCAGAAGTAAAAAACAATGTAAAAAAAGCGTGGCACCAAAAATTTATAAGAGAAAGCATTCATAGTTATGGAGTAGACGCTGCTATCCTAATGGCACCAAGAGTATGGGAAGCATCAGGACATGTAGAAAGCTTTTCAGACCCACTAGTAGATTGTAAAGAATGTAATACAAGACATAGAGCCGACCACTTAATAGAAGACTTTGATGAAACTATTATAGCCGATAAAATGACCGATAAAGAAATGATAGAATTCATTAAAGAAAATAAAATAAAATGTCCAAACTGTGGAAAACATAACTTTACAGATATTAGAGAATTTAATCTAATGTTTAAAACCGAAAGAGGAGTAACTGAAGGCAACAAAAACACAATTTATTTAAGACCAGAAACAGCTCAAGGAGAATTTGTAAACTTCCTAAACGTTCAAAGAACAATGAGAGCTAAAGTACCATTCGGAATTGGACAAATAGGAAAAGCATTTAGAAATGAAATAACTCCAGGAAACTTTACCTTTAGAACAATTGAATTCGAACAAATGGAACATCAACTATTCTGTAAACCAGGTACTGACAGTGACTTCTATAAACAATATAAAGAAAAAGAAATGAACTTCTTTACAAGCTTAGGAATAGATAAAGAAAATTTAAGATTCCATGATCACGACAAATTAGCCCATTATGCTAAAGAAGCATGTGATGTCGAATATAAATTTGACTTTGGTTTCGGCGAAATTGGTGGTACCCATAACCGTACAGACTACGATTTAAAACGTCATGAAGAATATTCTACAAAACCAATGCAATACCTAGATCCAGAAACAAACGAAAAATATACACCTTATGTAATAGAATCTTCAATCGGTTGTGATAGAGCCACACTTGCATTTCTTTACGATGCTTATAAAGAAGAAACACTAGAAGATGGAACCACAAGAGAAGTTATGAGTTTCCATCCATTCCTTGCTCCATATAAAGTTGCCGTACTTCCATTAGTAAAAAAACACCACACAGAAAAAGCCCTAGAAATATTTAATCTTTATTCAAAAGAATTTATGGTGACCTATGATGAAACAGGAAACATCGGAAAAAGATATAGAAGACAAGATGTAGCCGGAACACCTTTCTGCGTAACTATCGATGATGAAACAATCAATAATGGAACAGTAACTGTAAGAGATAGAGACACAATGAAACAAATCACACTTCCAATAAATGAAGTAATAGATTATGTAAATGAAAAAATGAAATTTTAGGCTAATTAAAGCCTTTTTTTCTTGAAAAATTTAGAAAAAATTCTAAAAAATGTAATTTTTTTCGATTTCTTGCAGGAATTTGGCATAGAAAAAAGGTATGTTATATATAGGAGGTATTATTTATGAATAACATATCATTACGAAATAAATATTTAGATTTAAATAAAAATATCAAATTTATTACTAATAAACATTATATAAAAGTCAAAGAAGGAGATTACGCAAACCTAAATTTACTAAAGGATAAAGTAAAAGAAATTTTAAAAACTAATGGTCATTTCATTACTAATAAAGCCACTGGTTATAGAGCTCAAATAAATAAAAAAACTATAAATAAAATATTATTTCCTGCACCAAGATTTGATTCCTATAATATTAAATATATAAACAATTTGAATGCAGCGTGTAAATTAAAAGAATTATTTAAAAGTGCAGTATATATTGATAGTTTACCACCCATGAAAACCAAAAAGAAAAATCCTAATGAATTAGGATATCATCATTTTGTTGCTCCATTATATATGAATGGAAAAAAATATCGAGTTTTTATTACTGCAAGAGAAAAAGCAAATTCAAATATCTTATATGTTGTATCTGCAGAGATTATAGCTAAAATCGTTTCAGATGATTATAAAATGAAAATAAGTGTAGAAGAATTAGTTAAAAATGTAAAACTATGGAATTACGATTTAGAAGAATATCATATTTATAATATAGATAATATTGTATGTGATCAAATTCCTAATAACTCCTTCTACCAAATAGAAAGCGAAATTATAATCTTGCATTAAAAAGGAAGTGCCTCAGACACCAGTAAAAACTTGTGCCTTTATGAGGACCCACTTCCTAAAACCAATTATAACACACAGTTACAAAACAATCAATATATAATACAAAATCCGCACTTGACTTTCATACCAAAAAAAGCGTAAAATGATAATTCCGTGATTATAATTGTCATTTTAAAAAAATTAACATATAAAATTAAAAGAAGGGTATGATGTTATGGATTATATAGATTTTTTAACACGCATTTTAGTTGCCTTATTATTAAGTTTTATTGTCGGATTAGAAAGACAGTGGCGTCGAAGAGCTATTGGACTTAGAACCAACGTCTTAGTATGCTTAGGAGCTTTTTTATTTGTATCTATGCCAGTCATGTTGAATCAAATGGACGATATGAAAGTCGCCGCCCAAGTAGTATCAGGCATCGGTTTTCTAGGTGCCGGAGTAATCCTAAAAGATGGAGTCAATATAAGAGGCCTAAATACTGCCGCTACTTTATGGTGTAACGCTGCTATTGGAGTATTATGTGCCTACGGACTATTATTAGAAGCCACCACTGGAACCATTTTAATTCTAGGAGCCAATATCGTCTTAAGATATATAATTAAAAAGCTAATAGTTATCCATGAAAACAAAAGTACAAAAAGATATCTTTTAACTATTGTACTTTCACAAAATAAAGAAGTATTACTAAGAACCATGTTAATTCAGTTAATAGGCGAAACAAACATAAAAATAAATAGCTTAGAAACAAACGAAAAACAAAATAATAAAGTCGAAGTCATCGCCGATATATCATCAGAAGATAAAGCCAAAGATGATATAGAACATATAATAAGCCGTTTTACAATGGAACCAGGAGTATTCTATATTGGTTATAAAAAACAAAAAGATCTCGATGAAGATGAAGATTAAAAAGTGTAAAAAAACCGCAAACTTTTGTATTTTTTAACAAAAAAAGTAAAATAAAAAGAAAAATCATTTAAATTTTAATAAATATGTGATAAAATTACTATAGTAAAGTGGAAACTATACACAAAAACAAGGAGGATAATTATGGGTTTTATGAAAAAAATAATCGGTGAAGAGGAAGAAGTATTTTCATCTTCAGACGAATACTATGATATAAAAACAGAGGAAGCATTAACAGAAGAAGGCGGAGCTAAAATGATACTTTTAGAACCAAGAGCCTATTCAGAAGCACAACAAATTGCTGACCACTTAAAGAAAAGGAATACAGTTGTTGTAAACTTAAAAAGAGTTACACCAGAACAAGCAAAAAGAATAATTGACTTCCTAGGTGGAACAATATACGCAATCAGTGGAAAAATTCAAAAAATTGGTGGCGGAATATTCTTATGCGCTCCAAATAACGTTAGTGTTCAAGGCGAAATAACTGGTGAAACTGACGGAAAAGGAATTCATGACAACAACGATATCAATATTGAATGGTAAAAAATGTTTGACAAAATAAAAAAATGTGTTACAATAGGTAACGCCAAAGAATGAGGTAGAGATTATGGAAAAATTTAATCGAACACTTCGAGGTTATGATCCAGATGAAGTAAACGCATTCTTAGATAAAGTAATTACAAGGGTTGAACAAATGGTAAAAGAAATCGATAAAAAAAATGCAGAAATCGATATTCTAAAAGCTCAAATAAGTGAAAATAGTAAACAAAAAGAAAAATTACAACAATATGAAAGAATGGAAGACACTTTAAATAGAGCTATCATGATGGCCCAAAAAACATCTGATCAATTAAAAATCGCCGCACATCGTGAAAGCGAAATAGTTATTGACGATGCAAAAAGAAATGCAAATAGAATCGTCAATGAAGCTCTTATGCGTGCAGAAAAAATTGAAAGCGATTCAATGACTTTGAAGAGAAATGTTGATATATTTAAACGTCGTTTAAAAAATATTGTAGAATCTCAATTAGAAGTTATTGATGAGATTGATAAAATAGAAATTTAAAACAAACGATAGAGACGGTATATTATATGATTTTATAGAGAGTTAGCGTACTGGTGGAAGCTAATAAATTAGTAATATATAGATCACTCTTGATGTGTTTTTCTGAAAATAGTAAGAAAAAACGGTAACGCGTTATAGTTATAAGTGTATAAATTATTTATAAAATAAGGTGGTACCGCGGCATAGCTCGTCCTTAAACAAGAGGATGAGTTTTTTATATATAAGGAGATGAAAATTATGGAATTAAAAGATACATTATTAATGCCACAAACAGAATTTAGTATGAGAGGAAATCTTCCAGAAAACGAAAAACTTCAAAGAGAAGCTTGGAATGAAATGGAATTATATAATAAAATCAAAGAAAAAAACAAAGGCAATAAACCATTTGTTTTACACGATGGCCCACCATATGCAAACGGAAATATCCATTTAGGACACGCTTTCCAAAAAATCCTAAAAGACTTTATCAACCGTTCAAAAATGATGGAAGGATATTTTGTTGACTTTATTCCAGGATGGGATACACATGGGCTTCCAATCGAACACGCCGTTACAAAAACAGGAGTTAATCGTAAAGAACTAGGTGTAGCCGAATTTAGAAAACTTTGTGAAGAATATGCCCTGCAGCAAGTCGCAAAACAAAAAGACGACTTCATGAGATTAAACATCATTGCTGATTGGGAAAATCCATATATAACCTTAAAAAAAGAATACGAAGCCAAACAAATTGAAGTATTCGCTAAAATGGCAAAAAAAGGTTTAATCTTTAATGGCTTAAAACCAGTATATTGGTCACCAAGTAGTGAAACCGCACTAGCCGAAGCTGAAATCGAATATAAAAATAGAAAAGACCCATCAATCTTCGTCGCCTTTACAATAACTGAAGGTAACGACTTTGTAAAAGAAGGGGATAAACTAATCATCTGGACAACAACTCCATGGACACTTCCAGGAAACACCGCTGTATGTGTAGGTGAAAACCTAGATTATTCAAGAGTAAAAGTTGGCGATGACTATTATATCGTAGCTTCAGAACTAACAAAACCATTAATGGAAGAATTTGAAATAGAAAAATTTAAAAAACTAAAAACATTCAAAGGAAAAGATTTAGTAGGCGTTATTTATAAACACCCATTTATGGAAAGAACAAGTCCAGTAGTAATTGGACACCATGTAACACTAGACTCAGGAACAGGCTTAGTTCACACCGCACCATCTTACGGTGAAGATGATTTCATCGTTGGTAAAAACAACGACTTACCAATGGTAAATGGTGTTGACGGAAAAGGTGTATTAACCGAAGAGTCAGGAATGTTTGAAGGATTATTCTTCGAAGATGCCAATAAAGAAATAACACAA
Organism: uncultured Mycoplasmatota bacterium; assembly: GCA_947642475.1. Taxonomy (GTDB): domain Bacteria; phylum Bacillota_I; class Bacilli_A; order RF39; family UBA660; genus Coprosoma. The sequence goes on along the minus strand of CANRSQ010000010.1, from coordinate 12,088 downwards.
TGGCTAGACGAAAATGGATACCTAATAAAATTAAAATTCATCAAACACTCATATCCACATGATTGGAGAACCAAAGGCCCAGTTATTTTCAGAGCCACAAAACAATGGTTCTGCAGTGTTGATAAAATCAGAGAAGACCTATTAAAAGAAATCGATGAAAAAATAAACTTCCACACCCCATGGGGAAAAACAAGAATCTATAACATGATTAAAGATAGAGGAGACTGGTGTATCTCAAGACAAAGAGCTTGGGGAGTACCAATTCCAATCTTCTATAACGAAGACGGAACAGAAATAGTTGACTACGATGTCATGATGCATGTATCTAAATTATTTAGAGAACACGGATCAAATATTTGGTTCGAAAAAGAAGCCAAAGACTTACTTCCAAAAGGATATACCAATGAACACAGTCCAAATGGAAACTTCACTAAAGAAACAGACATTATGGACGTTTGGTTTGATTCAGGATCATCATTCGCTGGTGTTCTAGAAGAAAGAGGTATGAACTTCCCAGCCGATATTTATCTAGAAGGTTCAGACCAATATCGTGGTTGGTTTAATTCATCATTAATTTGTAGTATGGCCTTCGAAGGTAAAAGTCCATATAAAGCATTACTTTCAACTGGATTCGTTTTAGACGGAAAAGGAAATAAGATGAGTAAAAGTTTAGGTAATGTCGTACAACCAATGAAAGTTGTCGAAAAACACGGTTCAGATATCCTAAGATTATGGGCATCAAGCGTTGACTTTACCGAAGACGTAAGATTCAGTGATGAACTACTTACCCAAGTAAAAGAAAGTTATAGAAAAATAAGAAACACTTATAGATTTATGTTAGGAAACCTATTTGATTTTGATCCTAAAAAAGATAAAGTTCCTTATGACAAAATGCCACTAGCTGATAAACTAATGATGATTGAACTAAATGAACTAATCAAAAAAATAAGAAAAAGTTATGATGACTATGACTTCGATGAAATCTATAAATTAGTAAATAACTATATTTCATCATTATCAAACTTCTATTTAGACTTCACAAAAGATATCTTATACATTGATAAAGCACAAGCAATAGAAAGAAGAAGTGTTCAAACAGTTTTATATGAAAATCTTTACGCCCTTATCAGATTAATGGCCCCAATACTTCCATATACAAGTGAAGAAGTATACAAACTACTCCCAGGCACAAAAGAAGATTCAGTACACCTAGAAAACTTCCCCGAAGTTATCATGTATAAAAATAAAGAAGAAATCTTAGAATTATGGAATGTATTCTTCAGTATCAAAAACGATGTATATAAAGCCCTAGAAGAAGCCCGTAATGAAAAAATCATCGGTAAATCACTAGAAGCAAAAGTATATTTAAACTTAAGAGATGAAGATAAAGAAACATTAAAACCAATTCTAGATAATTTAAAACAACTATTAATCGTATCAGATGTAGTAATCACACCAAATGAACTAAAAAAATACGATTACTGCGAAGTAGATGTTCAAAAAATGAACGGAAAAAGATGTGAAAGATGTTGGAACTATTTTGATGAAAGATTTATCATCGATGATATTTGTCCAAGATGCCACGAAGTAGTAAATGAAGACTAGTAAAAGACTAGTCTTTTTTAACACAAAAAAAGGCTTAATCAAAAAGCCTTTTTAAATACATTAATTAACTTACTAGTATCATGATAAAAAGAATAAATAATCGCTTCCTTAAGTTCATCATCATCCATATTATCAAAAGAAAAATCAAAACCTAAATTTTTAACAAACTCTTCTAAAAACTTTCTAACCACAATTTCATTTCCATCTCTGAAAGGAGCAATCACACTAAATTCACTATAATAATAAGCTAAAAACTCACATAACTCATCCGTAGAATTAATTTTAATATCTTTTAAAGTACTAAATAAATCAGTAAGACAAAGCTCAACTACAGCAGCCTTACAAAGTAAAATTCCATCCATCACAATGTTTTCATCACGAAGCTTACCCGCAAAATCATATAAATCAGAAAATAAATATCTATGTAAATTCATAAAATCAGAAAGTTCAAAACTATCCAAATTAATATCCAATATCTTATTATTAACAATTTCCTTTTCCTTTAAATCAAGTTCTGAAGAATCCTTAATATCAAACTTATTTTTCAAAACCCCATTAGGATAAGTCCATAAAGAATCAGCTGTAAAAGGTCTACTCATATAAATCACCACCAATATTATAAAACAAAAAATATAATTTGTCCCTAGTTTTGAAACAAAAATAATCACATATAATTACTTAGAGGTGTGATGTAATGAAAAATTTTCTAAAAATGCTGTTTAAAGACTTCTATATCTTAACAGCGTCATATTCAAACAATGTATTTCCAGATCCACTTTCAAAAGAAGAAGAGGAACTATACATTGAAAAAACCAACTTAGGTGATAAGGAAGCACGAAGTAAACTGATTGAACACAATCTAAGATTAGTCGCGCATATTGTAAAAAAATATGACCATCGAAAAGAAGATATCGACGACTTAATAAGCATCGGGACTATCGGACTAATAAAAGGAGTAGATAGTTACTCATTCAAACACAAAACAAGATTAACAACCTACTGTGCTAGATGTATCGAAAATGAAATATTAATGCATTTTAGAAGCGATAAAAAAAACAACAAAAACATCAGTATCGATGATAGTATCGGCTTTGACAAAGAAGGTAATGTCATAACATTCCTAGATATATTAAAAACCCCCAAACCAGATTTCGCATTAGATATTCACAAACAAGATAGCTTAAAACTATTAAAAGAATACTTTGCCGTTTTAACCGATAGAGAAAAAGAAATAATAATAAAAAGATATGGCCTAGACGGCAATGATGAAATAACCCAAAAAGAAATAGCCAAAGAATTTGGAATATCCAGAAGTTATGTGTCAAGAATAGAAAAACGCGCACTCACCAAAATATTAAGAGAATTTATAAAAAATAATAAACAATAATCAAGATTAGTCCATCTAGTCTTTTTCTTTCAAATAATGTATAATAAAACCATAAGGAATGATATTATGACAAAATTTATATTAGAATCAAAACCAAAAACATTAGAAAATATTAACTATCAACAATTAACAGAAATCGAAGAAAAACTAACCTATAATATACCATTAACCCAAGATGAACTAAATACATTTTTAGATTATCTAGTTTATATAACAAGAATAAAAATAGATAATGATTTCGAAAATGCCAGTTATAAAAATAAATGTAATACCGCTCAGTGTATGATCCATTACTATTTAGAAAACCTAAATATAATCCATTATTTAAATCGCTCATTTAAATGTATCACAGAAGGCGTTTCAGACCACAGTTTCATAACCGCATTATTTAATATAGAAGGGCAGTTAATTCCGTATATCATTGATCCAACATATAGACAATTTTTCGAAGAAGAAAGATGCATGAAAAACCCACTAACTCCAGGTAACTTTATTTCCAAAGATGACCAACCAACCATAATAACATTTCTAAAAGATGGATATATGATTATGAGTGAAGAAAACGCCGCCATATATGGTAATAGTTTATATTTCACAAAAACATCATTGCCAAAGCCACCAATCCCAATGAATGGAAAAACATATATAAAAGTATTTCTAAAAGACAGTGCCCTCATAACCAAAACAAAAGAAGAACTAATAAATCAAAACTTATATATTAAGCCATTAACTAGTAATGAAAATACAATTACAAGAGAAAAAACAAAATAGTCCATAATAAAACACTTTCAAAAAGAAAGTGTTTTTAAAGTGGATTAATATGGTTAATAATATAAAGTAACATCCCAGAACCCATTGCTGCCGTAATAAAACCCAAAACCGCACAATTTACAAAAGCATGTTCTAAATGATGATCATTTGCAGTAGAAATAGGTAAGTGCCACCATTTTTTCTTTTCTTTTTTAACCGGTTCTAAAAGCTCTTCAAGTTCATAATCAAGCTTAAAAGTATCTATTTCCAAAGTCTTCTCAAGTTCATCTTCAAAAAAATCCGAAACCTCGTCTTTTTCATCACTATCAGAAATAGTAATAGGATTAATTTGTTCAAAAGTATTTTTTTCAAGCCTAATAGTATCTTCTAAATTATAAGTACTAGAAGGAATCAATTCATTGTATAAACTATCATCATTTTCTACATTCTCAAGTTCATCAAAAGAAGAAGTAACATCATCTTCAAGCCCATATCTCTTTTTAAAATTATCGAAGTCATAATTCATATTTTGGCCTCCTATTGTTACTTAAATTATACTACATAAAATGTATTTTTTCAAACAAAATACAATAATAAAACAAAAAAATCACTACTTTTTTAATAATAGTACTTGACAATGCATAGTAGTAGTTGTAGAATGATAGTGAAGAGGTGATATATGAACTCTCAATTTAAAAAAGGTGTACTAGAGTTAATAGTACTTATATCGGTAAGCAAACGCGATATGTATGGATATGAACTAATATCCGAAGTATCAAAAGCCATAGACGTTAACGAAGGGACCGTTTATCCATTACTAAAAAGACTCACAAATGAAAAATACTTTGATACATATTTAGTAGAATCAAACGAAGGCCCATCAAGAAAATACTACAAAATAACAGTCTTAGGTAAAAAGAGAGTCAAAGAACTCAAAAAATCATGGAAAGAGTTTTCTGATTCAGTAAATAATTTTATAAAGGAGTGTGAAGATAGTGAATAAAAAACAATTTTTAGATTTGTTAGAAAAGAAACTATCAGTATTAGAAGAAAACGAAAAACAAGATATTATAATAGAATATACCGATACAATTAATGAAAAAGTAAAAAAAGGACAAACCGAAGAAGAAGCAGTCAAAGACTTTGGCGATATTGAAGATTTAACAGCTGAAATATTAAAAGCCTATAAAATAAACCCAAATTACGAAGACAAAAAAGATAGTATCAGTAAAAAAGGCGAAGAAATTATTAAACAAAGTGCTGAAGCCGTATCAGGACTATCACGTAAAGTTGCCAAAAAATGTAATATAACCAGTAAAGATATAAGTTTAGAATTTATAGTAGAAATAATAATTAGAATATTTATCGTATTAATAGCTGCCTTAGTGCTAAAAGGAATATTTACAATATTTAGTGGAATAGGTGAGACTATATTTGATAATTTCTATGACCCAGTAGGCAGTCTATTTATTCTATTCTGGAATTTATTATTAGTAGTTATGTATATATTAATATGCGCCTTAATGATTTTCGCCATATTTAAAAAATACTTTAAACTAGAAAATAGTAAGGAACCAGAAATAACCGAAGAAAAAGAAGAAACAAAAGAAGAAACAAAAAAACAAAATCTAAATAATAACAAACCAAAAAAACAAGTAAAACCAAATAAAAATAAAGGAACAACCTTAGGTGGCGTTTGTTTATTAATTGTTAAAATATTCGTTATTATCTATGTTATAGTTCCATTTATCTTTATCGATGGTTTAATCCTATTTGGATTAGTACTTTCAATTATTTACCTTGTAAAAGGAATTAATCTTATCGGCTTAGTATTATTACTGCTTGGAATGGGTATCTTATTCACATACTTAATAAAATTGCTATTTAGTTTATTATTTGGTAAAGGAAAAGCCAGTATTATTCCAGTAATAATCAGTATTGTACTAATGATAATCGGAACAATACTATTTGTCGATATGGTCATGAATATCGATTATATAGAATCGCAACCAAATGAAAAAGATCAAATAACCGAAACAAAAACATTCACAGCTAATAAAAAAGTTTTTATCCACTTTGACCCAAGCTATAATAATGAAATCAACGAAATAGTTGATAACCAAATGCCAGATGGACAGTTTACTATGAGCCTAAAATACGGTGAAGGCTATCACGAATATAATATTGAAGAAGATCAAAACTATCTTATGAACGATTGTGAATATAGCCACGAAATAGATTATTATGATTATGAAGATGATTACGAAGACGAATATGAAGACTATCAAGAATGCACACAAAGTACATATTACTATATAAATATTTACGACCAAATTGATCATAGTGGATTTAATGAATTTAAAGACAACTATAAAAATATAATTGAAGATTTAAAAGAAGGTAAAATATATAATAAAGAAAACCTATATCAATCAAAACTAACAATAACGGCTAATCAAAAAACATTAGACATGATAAAAACAAATCAATAATAAAAGCTTTAGAAAAAATAAAGCTTTTTTCTATTATAAAAAATCAATTGACTAATCAAGATTGAAAATGATATAATTATTGCAAGTAAAAGATTAGGGGAATATAAAATGGAAAATATCAAACTAAAAGGCGAACTATCAAATAGTATGTATGAAGTAGTAAATGAAATGTTACATTACATGAATGATAAAAAAAACTATAAACCAAACGATATGATTAAATTAATCACCGCTATTTCACAAGGAAAATATAGATATATCACCAAAGACGATGAATATAGAGATCAAATAGAACTATTAAGCGATTACTTCAAAAAAGAACATAATCATTTACTAATCAATTTTATTTTAATGAAAAATATGCTTAACAATAAAGATTACGAAATCATAAACCAAATTATCAAAGATCAAGGCACAAGAGAAAATCTTACATATTTATTAGAAAAAGAAGATTATGATGAATTACTAACACTAATGGAAAGCAATAAAAAAGTTTTTCTAGCTTTTGCCAAAACATACGAAAGATATAGTAAAGGAACGTGTTAATATGGCAAAGTCGTATTATAATGTTATTGAAGTTCTAGTTAATATTTGCGCTGTTGACCAAGGTAAACTAAAAATATTTCTAAAACATAAACAAAATGAACCATATAAAGGATATTGGCTATTACCAGGTAATATATTATCAAATGATCAAACTTTAGAAGAAAGCGCTGATAATACAGTAGTAATGTCAACAAACTTTCCTAATGTATTTTTGATAGAAGGAAAAAACTTCAGTAATTTAGATAGAGATCCACTAGAAAGAATAATTGCCTGTTCATTTACATCAATAACCGTCAAATCATTAGTGCATAATCCTGAAATGCAATGGTTTGATGTTGATGAATTACCAAAAATGGCTTATGACCACGAAAAAATCGCCAAAGCTAATATCGAAGAATTAAAAACACAAATCATTAGTAATAAAAATAATATATTATATAAATTATTTCCAAATGATTTCACACTTTCAGAACTTCAAAAGTTCTTCGAAAATATTTTAAATAGGCCATTAGATCGTCGAAACTTTAGAAAAAAACTAATAGATAGTAAAATAGTAATCGAAACCGGCGATAAAATAAATACCGCTGGTAGACCAAGCAAATTATACATATTTAATAAAGGAGGTAAACAAGATGAATAATAAAGGTGAAATAGGAATAAAAGAAGCCCTCATTTTTATTTCAATCATGTGTTTATCTATTTTAGTAACAATGGTTATGTATAATAGAACGGTAAAAGATATATTCGGTGGAACCTCAATGGATGGTTTAACTTATCAAGACACAGAAGAAAAAGTAACAAAAGCCGCTAAAGACTATAATTTCAATCATAATAAAAACCAATTAGAAAATGGCGATAGAAATAAAATAACCATAAAAGAAATGCAAAACGAAGGAACCATAGATATTGTGGTAGATCCAAAAGATAATAACGTAACATGCACAGGATACGTTGAATTTACAATGAAAAATGGTGAAATAACTTACGATCCATATATCAAATGTGGGAGTAATTACCACACAAAAGGGTATAACGCCAATTACGACGCTTAAAATAAGCGTTTTTCTTTTGTAAACCAACAAAAAAAACGAATAAAAAATTGTTGACAAACATATATTATGGTGGTATATTAATGTTGCATTTAATTTGGATTTACTTAGGTAAATCTTTAATTAAGATGAAAAATGAAACACCTGGGTATGTGTAATGGAAGGAGGAAAAATATGCCAACTATCAACCAATTAGTAAGAAAAGGAAGAAAAAACAAAACCAAAAAGAGTAAATCTCCAATGTTAGGAGTAGGTTTAAACAGTAAAGATAAAAAACTTACAAAAACTAATTCTCCACAAAAACGTGGTGTATGTACTCGTGTTGGAACAAAAACACCAAAGAAACCAAACTCAGCTCTTCGTAAATATGCTCGTGTAAGACTTTCAAACGGAAAAGAAGTAGATGCTTACATTCCAGGAGAAGGACACAACTTACAAGAACACAGTGTTGTATTAGTTCGTGGTGGACGTGTTAAAGACCTTATCGGTGTACGTTATCACGTAATCCGTGGAACAATGGATACAGCTGGAGTTGATGCTCGTCGTCAAGGACGTTCAAAATACGGTGCAAAAAAACCAAAAGCAAGTAAATAATTTAAAATAAATAACAAATAATATGGAAGGAGGATTTACTCATGCGTAAAAGACGTGCTACAAAAAGAGATGTTCTTGCAGATCCAATTTACAATTCAAAGTTAGTTACAAAATTAATTAACCAAATCATGTTAGATGGTAAAAAAGGAACTGCTCAAACAATCCTTTATAAAGCTTTCGATATGGTTAAAGAAAAAACCGGAGAAGATCCAATGGTTGTTTTCGAAAAAGCTATGGAAAACATCAAACCAGCATTAGAAGTTAAATCAAGACGTGTTGGTGGAGCTAACTACCAAGTACCAATCGAAGTTAAAGCTGACAGAAGTCAGGCATTAGGTCTTCGTTGGTTAGTTAACTATGCTCGCCTAAGAGGTGGACATACAATGGCTGAAAATTTAGCAAACGAAATTATCGATGCTTCAAACGGAGTTGGAGCAGCCGTTAAAAAACGTGAGGATACTCACAGAATGGCCGAAGCAAATAAAGCATTCGCTCATTATAGATGGTAATAAGAAAGGAAACAAAATATGGCTCGTGAATATAGTTTAGATCATATTCGTAATATTGGAATCATGGCTCATATCGATGCAGGTAAAACAACTTGTACCGAAAGAGTTTTATTCCATACTGGTAAAATCCATAAAATTGGTGAAACCCACGACGGTGAATCACAAATGGACTGGATGGAACAAGAACAAGAACGTGGTATTACTATCACTTCAGCTGCTACTACTGCATACTGGAAAAAGTATAAATTAAACATTATCGATACTCCAGGACACGTAGACTTTACAGTTGAAGTTCAAAGAAGTTTACGTGTATTAGATGGTGCTGTAACTATCTTAGATGCACAAGCTGGAGTAGAACCACAAAGTGAAACTGTATGGCGTCAAGCAGACGACTATAAAGTACCTCGTATGATTTTTGCAAATAAAATGGACAAAATGGGTGCTAGTTTCGAATATACTTTAGATAGTATAGATAAATTATTAGGCGTTAATGCTAAAGCAATCCAATGGCCAATTGGTGCTGAAAGTGATTTCAATGGTATTATCGACTTAGTAACAATGAAAGCTTATCATTACGATGGTAAACCTGAAGAAGAACCTACAGAAATCGAAATTCCAGCTGACTTAAAAGATTTAGCCGAAGAAAAAAGAAACGAATTAATCGAAGCAATTGCGGAATTCGATGACGAATTAATGAATAAATATTTAGAAGGGGAAGAAATCCCAGTTGACTTAATCAAAAAAGCTATCAGAAAAGGAACTTTAGCAGTTGAATTCTTCCCAGTAATGTGCGGTACTGCATTAGGAAATAAAGGTGTTAAATTATTATTAGACGCTGTTATCGACTATATGCCAGCACCTACAGATATTGAAGCAATCAAAGGATTCGATCTTAACGGAAACGAAATCGAAAGACATCCAAGTGATAGTGAACCATTCAGTTCATTAGCTTTCAAAGTAATGACAGATCCATTCGTTGGAAAACTTACATTCTTTAGAGTTTATTCTGGACACTTATCAAGTGGTTCATATATCTTAAACGCTTCTAAAAACAAAAAAGAAAGAATTGGTCGTATCTTACAAATGCACGCTAATGACCGTACAGAAATTAGCGAAGTATATACAGGAGATATTGCTGCTGCCGTTGGTCTTAAAGATACAACAACAGGAGATACATTATGTGATGAGAAACATGCTTGTATTCTAGAAAGTATGGAATTCCCAGAACCAGTTATCGAACTTGCAATTGAACCTAAATCAAAAGGTGACCAAGACAAAATGGGTCTAGCTCTTCAAAAATTATCAGAAGAAGACCCAACATTCAGAGCTTCAACAAACCCAGAAACAGGTCAAACTATTATCGCTGGTGTTGGTGAATTACACTTAGACATCATCGTTGATAGAATGAAAAGAGAATTCGGTATTGAAGCAAATATTGGACAGCCTCAAGTTTCATATAGAGAAACAATCTCACAAATGGGTGAGTGTGAAGGTAAACACATTAAACAATCTGGTGGACGTGGACAATACGGACACGTATGGATCAAATTTGAACCAAATCCAGATAAAGGATATGAATTCGTTGACGAGGTAGTTGGTGGTGTCGTTCCAAGAGAATACATCCCAGTAGTAGATAAAGGACTTCAAGAAGCATTACAAACAGGTGTCCTTGCTGGATATCCAATGGTTGACGTAAAAGCAACATTATATGATGGTTCTTACCACGATGTTGACTCATCAGAAATGGCTTTCAAAGTTGCAGCATCACTTGCGCTTAAAGAAGCTAAAAATAAATGTAAACCAGTTTTACTAGAACCAATCATGAAAGTAAACGTTAGAGTACCAGATGAATACCTAGGTGCTGTAATGGGAGATATCACATCTCGTCGTGGACGTCCATTAGGTCAAGAAAGTAAAGGAAATTCTTTATCAATTGATGCAATGGTACCACTTTCAGAAATGTTCGGATATGTAACAACATTACGTTCAAATACACAAGGACGTGGAAACTACACAATGACATTTGATCATTATGAAGAAGTTCCAAAGAACATTTCAGAAGAAATAATCAAAAAAAATGGCGGAAACTAAGCTAAAAGACTTGAAATTTTAGCTTAGCCCTGCTAAAATGTTAATTGAAACAGATAGAGGAGGAAAATAAAATGGCAAAAGAAAAATATGACCGTTCCAAGGCTCACGTTAACATTGGTACAATCGGACACGTTGACCACGGAAAAACAACATTAACAGCTGCTATCAGTAGCGTATTATCAAAGAAAGGTTTAGCTCAACTTACTGATTTCGCTAATATCGATAAAGCTCCAGAAGAAAGAGAACGTGGTATTACAATCAATACTGCACATATCGAATACGAAACAGAAAAAAGACACTATGCTCACGTAGATTGTCCAGGGCATGCCGACTATGTTAAAAACATGATCACTGGTGCTGCTCAAATGGATGGAGCTATCTTAGTTATTGCTGCTACAGATGGTCCAATGGCACAAACTCGTGAACACATCCTATTATCACGTCAAGTAGGAGTACCTCGTATGGTAGTATTCTTAAATAAATGTGATATGGTTGATGATGAAGAATTATTAGACCTAGTTGAAATGGAAGTTAGAGAATTATTAACTGAATATGGATACGATGGAGATAATACTCCAATCATCAGAGGTTCTGCATTAAAAGCTCTTGAAGGAGACGCAGCTTATGAAGAAAAAGTTATGGAACTTATGGATGCAGTTGACGAATGGATTGAATCTCCAGAAAGAGATGCTGACAAACCATTCTTAATGCCAGTAGAAGACGTATTCACAATCACTGGTCGTGGTACAGTTGCAACTGGACGTGTTGAAAGAGGACAATTAAAACTTAACGACGAAGTTGAAATCGTAGGTTTAAAACCAACTAAAAAATCAGTAGTAACTGGTATCGAAATGTTCAGAAAACAATTAGATTACGCTGAAGCAGGAGATAACGCTGGACTATTATTACGTGGTATTTCTCGTGAAGAAATCGAACGTGGTCAAGTTATCGCTAAACCAGGTAGTGTTACTCCACATACTAAATTTAAAGCTCAAGTTTATGTATTAAGTAAAGAAGAAGGTGGAAGACATACTCCATTCTTCAGCAACTACCGTCCACAATTCT
>CANRSQ010000009.1 GCA_947642475.1 uncultured Mycoplasmatota bacterium | reverse complement strand
AGATAGCGATAGAGAATGAACATGAGATATGGGCGAATACAATGCATAGTAGGGGACTTGAACAGGGGCTTGAGCAAGGTTCAAGAGAAAAAGAAATAGAAATAGCAAGGAATATGCTTGATAAAGGAATAGATATTAATTTAATATCAGAAGTTACTGGTTTAACTAAAGAAGCAATAGAGGATTTAAAATAATCTTTTATTGCTTTTTATGTAATAGAGAAAATTACTATAAATAATAGATTGAATTTTTTTGCATAATAAAAGGGCTTATTTAATGTGTAAAACAAGAATTAATATAATATGATATCTTTTTTGTTAAAAATGTAAAGTTTTGTGATATACTTAATAATAGAAGGGAGTAAAAAGAAATGGATAATGCAAAATTAAAGTCTTTAGCTAGAAAACGTTTAGAAGGAAAATATTCTGTCGTTGTTCTTAGCTTATTATTATTCATGGTACTTGGGGGCTGCTGTTCATTTATCGCAAGCGCGGTGAATGCTCCATGGATTTCATCGTTATTAGTATTTATTGTTACTTCATTAATAGCTATGGGATTTGTGGGAATTATTTTAAATATTTCGAGAGGAAAAAAAGTTTCACTTGATGATTTGTTCTCTAGAACAGATTTATTTCTAAAATATTTAGCAATTACAATTATTTTAGAAATTGGTGCATTTATTATTTGGTTATTAGGATTTTTATCTTTTAAATCACTAATAATGATAGTTTTATATCAAGCTGAAATTAATTTATTTTTAGCAATTGTGTTAGTGCTATTTGGATTATTCTTAACTGTAGCAATTATTATGGTTGGGGCTTATCTTGCAATTGCATTTTCACAAACGTATTTCATTTTATATGATGAACCTAAATTAACAGTATTTCAAGTATTAGAAAAAAGCTTTGATATGATGGCTGATTATATTTTGGAATATTTTGTATTAGTTCTTAGTTTCATTGGATGGGCTATTTTAGGTATATTTACATTTGGTATTTTATATTTATGGTTAATACCTTATATGTCAGTAACTTTAGCTATTTTCTATGATAAGATTAAATCAAATTATGAAGGTACTACTGGAGAAAAAGAAAATATTGAAATTAAAGAAGAAGTTACAATAATTAAACCTAAGACAAATAGTTCTGCAAAAAAGGCTACTACAAAGAAAACTACTACTAAGGCTGCAGCAAAACCAGCTGCTAAGGCTAGTACTAGTAAAACAACAAAGAAACCTGCGACTAAGGCTACTTCTAGTAAAACAGCTGCTAAGAAAACAACAACCGCTAAGAAGACTAAATAATTTAATTAATTAAAAAGTAGAAATTTCTACTTTTTTTTGGTATAATCTTTGGAGCAGGTGATTGTATGAATTTAGTCGCAATTATTAAGGATTTTAAGCAAGCTAATGGTTTAAAAGATTTGGTGGATGCTTTTATTTTACCTATTAAGGATTACAGTATTAATACGAATTATACTTTTTCTTTAGATGACGTTTTAGAAGTTAAAAAATTAGGTAAAGAAATATTTGTATCTATGAATAAAAATATTCATGATAGTGAAGTTGATAATTTAAAAGAAATGCTGATTAATGTGGAAAAAATTGGCGTTGATGGTATTTTATTTTATGATATAGCTTTTATCCAAATGAAGAAGGAATTAGGCTTAAAGACTGATTTGGTTTGGTCGCAGGAACATTTGGTTACTAATTATGAAACTATTAATTATTGGAATGATAAAGGGGCTAATTATGCTTATTTATCGTCTGAACTATCTAAAGAGGAAATTGATGTGATTGCTTCTAATTCTAAATCTAAATTATTTATGAATGTTTTTGGTTATGTTCCTATGTTTACATCTAGAAGACATTTGGTTAACAATTATTTGGAATATTTTGGATTAAATGATTCTTCTAAAAACAAAACAATTTATAAAGAGGGTAAGAGATATCCTATTATGGATGGTACTTATGGGACTACTGTTTATTCTGATTATATTTTAAATGTTTTAGATGAGGATTTATCTTCTATTGATTATTTGGTATTTAACAGTCATTTGATTGATGAGAATGATTTTAAAGGTGTTTTATATAATTATAGGAATGGTATGTTAGATTATAAGTTTCCTTATGAACATGGATTTTTATATAAGAAAGTTGTATATAGGGTGAAGAAAAATGATTAAACCGGAATTACTTGCTCCTGCGGGAGATTTTGAAAGACTTAAAATTGCGCTGCTATATGGTGCGGATGCAGTTTATATAGGCGGAACTTTTAATTTACGTGCGAATGCGGATAATTTTACTATTTCGGAAATTGAAAAGGGTGTCAAGTATGCGCATTCTTTAGGGAAAAAAGTTTATGTTACTGTTAATATTGCGATGCATAATAAAGAGCTTTCTGACATTGTAGATTATTTAAAAAATCTTGATAGAATATCTGTTGATGCGATTATTGTTAGTGATCCAGCAATTATTAAGCTTGCTAGAGAAAATACTAATTTAGTTATTCATTTATCAACTCAGGCTTCTACTTTAAATAAAGAAGCGGCTAAATTTTGGAAGTCTGAAGGTGTTAGCCGTATTGTTTTAGCTAGAGAATGCAATATGGATGATATTTTAGATATTAAGAAAAATGTTGATATTGAGCTTGAGGTATTTGTTCATGGGGCAATGTGTGCTTCTTATAGTGGAAGATGTGTTTTATCTAATTTTTTAACGGCTAGAGATTCTAATCGTGGTGGGTGCAGCCAAATTTGTCGTTGGGATTTTGATTTAATGGAAGAGGACGAACATTTAAAAGGTGATAAACCATTTACTTTTTGTACTAAGGATTTATCTTTGATTAAGCATATTCCTGAACTTGTTAATATGGGTGTAGATAGTCTTAAGGTTGAGGGCCGTATGCGTTCGGCATATTATATTGCGACGATTATTAAAACTTATAGGAAAGTTATTAATGAATATTGGAACAATATGGAAAATTATGAATATAATTTAAAATATGAACAGGTTCTTCGTAGATGTGCGAATAGAGATTCTGTTCCCCAATTTTTTGATGGTAACTTTGGCAAGGATGTTCAATATTATAATGGTAGAATGGAAGTTACTAATCAAGATTTTTTAGGGACGGTTTTGGGGTATGAAAATAACCTTATTAAACTTCAACAAAGGAATTATTTTAAAAATGGTGATTTGGTTACTATTTTTGGACCTGATGAGGAATTTGATATGGTGATTGAAAAGATATATGATGAAGATATGAATGGAATTGATGTTGTTAGGCATCCTAAGCAAATAGTTTATATTCAGTGTGACAAAGAGGTATCTTCAGATTATATGATGAAAAAAGCAATTAATACTCTTGACAAATAAAAAATTGTGTAGTAAGATTTTGGACAATGATTGTGAAGCGAGGTGAGCAGAATGTCAAATACAGATGAAGTTTATGTAACTGAGCAAGGTTTAGAGGAAATGAAACGTGAACTTGAATTTCTTCAACAAGAAAAAAGACCTGCTGTAATAGAAGAGTTAAAAGAAGCGAGAGCTTTAGGTGATTTAAGTGAAAATGCTGAATATGACGCAGCAAGAAGTGAACAAGCTGAAGTTGAAGCAAAAATCGCTAATTTAAATCAAATGATAGAAAACGCTGTTGTTATTACTGATGCTGGTACTGATGTAGTATCAATTGGTAATACTGTTAAAGTTGAATATGTAGGCGATGGCGATGTTGAAACTTATACTATCGTTGGAAGAACTGAAGCTGATCCTTTTGAAAATAAAATTTCTAATGAATCTCCTATTGCTAATGCAATTATGGGACTTAAAATTGGTGAAGTAGCTAGTGTATCTAGTCCTAATGGAGAATACGAAGTAAAAGTTTTAGATATAAAATAGGCAATGTTGTCTATTTTTTTCTATTGGAAAATTAAAAGAAAACTGGTATAATTAATAATAGGGTGATACTATGAATAAGACTAAAATAATTGCAACTATTGGTCCAGCTTCAAATAAGATGGAAGTTTTGGAAGAATTAATTTTAAGTGGTATTGATGTTGTTCGTCTTAATATGAGTTATTCTGATTATAGTTTTTGCAAAGATGTCATTGAAAATGTAGAGGTTATTAATAAAAAACTTGGTAGTAATGTTTCAGTTATGCTTGATCTTGAAGGTCCTTGTATTAGAACTGGGGAGTTTCAAGGTGGTTATGCTGAATTTAAAAAGGGTGAACGTATTAGAATGTATATGAATCCTACTATTTGCAATGGATTTCAATTTTCAATAAATTATCCTAAGTTAATTGATGATTTGAAGTTTCGTTCAGTTATTAAATTAATGGATGGTAAAGTTGTATTAGAGGTTGTTGAAAAAGGTCTTGATTATGCGGTGTGTGAGGTTGTTAAAGGTGGAAGAGTCGATAGTCTTTCTAAATTATATTTACCGGGGGTAAAATTAAATAGAAAATTTTTGACTAAGCAAGATCGCGAAGATATTTTATTTGCGTCTAAAATGGATGTTGATTTTATTGAAATATCAAATGTATCTGATGCGGAAGATATAATGGAAGTTAATGATTTACTTATCGAGCTTGAAAATGATCATATTGGTTTAATTGCGAAAATACAAAATGCGAGTGCGGTTAAGTCTTTGGACAGAATTATTGATGTAGCTGATGGTATTTTACTTGCTCGTGGTGATTTATCAGTTGAACTTGCTTTGGAAAGTGTACCTAATATTAAAAATGAAATTATACGTAAATGTCATTCTAAGGGAAAGGTTAGTATTATAACTGCCGAACTTGATAGCTTTTTAACTGATGAATTTATTCCAAGCCGTGCGGAGGTATCTGATTTATCTAATTCAGTTTCAGCTAGTGTTGATGCGATTTTATTAACTGGGGAGACTACTATTGGTCCAAATCCGATTATGGCGGTTAAAGAGGTTGAAAAAATTGTTAGAACAGCTGAAAGTTCTATTGATTATGAATATTATTTTGATAATATTATGAAAAGTAGTTCTGATAATATTTCTGGGACTATTGCAAGAAGTGTGGCTTTAGGAGCTACTACATTAGATTGTAAAGCGATTATTATTGCGACTAATACTGGTTATACGGCTAGGCAGATGAGTAAGCTTCGTCCACCCTGTATGATTGTAGCGGCGGCAGCTAATGAAAGAGTAGCTAGAAGTTTGAATTTATATTTTGGGGTACTTCCAATTGTTGTTGGTGACTTTGATTTTGATTCAATTAATGAAAGGGCTATAAGTATTGTTAAAGAACCTTTGAATTTGGAAACTGGTGATAAGGTTATTGTTACTGGTGGATATCCATTTAAGAAAGTTAAACATACTAATTTTATGAAAATAGATGAAATATAGAATAAATGAAGGGGTGAAGATATGTATAATTTAGGTGAACAATTTAAAATTGATTTTAAAAGTGCTGTACCTAATAATAATGCAGTTATAAGTGGTAATAGTTATCGTTTTACCGTTTTATCGCCTAGGGTTATTAGACTTGAATATAATGTAAATGGTGGGTTTTTAGATAAACCAACTGGCCTTATTTTGCACAGAAATTTACCAACGCCTGAGTTTAAGGTTAAAAATGATACACATTTTGTGGAAATAACAACTAATTATTTTAAACTTACTTATACTAAGGAAAAACCTTTTGAAGGTAGTAAAGTAAATCCAACTGTTAATCTTAAGGTTGAACTGTTGGATACTGATAAGGTGTGGTATTATGGGCATCCTGAGGTTAGAAATTTTGGCGTTCCGGCTATTAGTCTAGAAGAAGGTGGAACTAATGGTAGGGGATTATATTCTCCTGAGGGAATGGCTAGTATTGATGATAGTTCTGATTTTGTTTGGAATGAAGATGGTACTACTACTTTAAGAGAACCTGGCGTTATTGATACTTATTTATTTATGTATCACAATGATTATGAAGATGCTTTAAAGGATTATTATGAACTTACTGGTTATCCAGCTTTAATTCCAAGATTTGCACTTGGAAATTGGTGGAGTCGTAATAATGATTATGATGATTTGGAACTTAAAGAGCTTGTTGATACTTTTGAAAAGAAACAAGTTCCGGTTTCTGTAATGCTTCTTGATAAGGATTGGCACAAACGTGATTATGCTGGAAAGTATCATTTGAAAAGTGGTTTTACTTTTGATAATGAGAAGTTTAAAAATCCGGCGGCAATGATTTCTTATTTACATTCTAAAGGTATTAGACTTGGTCTTAATATAAATCCGACTGAAGGTATTT
The DNA here is from genome assembly GCA_947642475.1 of uncultured Mycoplasmatota bacterium. Taxonomy (GTDB): domain Bacteria; phylum Bacillota_I; class Bacilli_A; order RF39; family UBA660; genus Coprosoma. The sequence continues at coordinate 25,609 of CANRSQ010000009.1, read as the reverse complement.
ATAAATATGATCAGTTTTATGAAGAGGCTTTAAAATATTTACAGGCGGATAAGGACGGAAAAATTCCTTTTAATGTATATGACCCAAAATTTGTTGATGTTTATTTGAAATTATTTATTCATCCTTTGGATACTATGGGTATTGATTTTTTCTGGCTTGATAATGAATCTACTGACAAGTTAGGGGAGAATGCGTTACTTAAACATTATCAATTTTATGATATGCAAAGGGATTATAAGCGTAGACCTATGGTTTTAGCGCCTGATGCGAGATTGGCTCCTCATCGTTATCCAGTTTTATATTCTGGAAAAACTGTTGTTAGCTGGAGTACTTTAAAGAAGATTCCTTTTTACAATGTTTCGGCTTATAATAATGGGGTTAGTTTTTGGGCTCATGATATAGGTGGATATTTTAAGGGAACTGAGGATAATGAACTTTATATTAGATTTGTTCAGCTTGGAACTTTCTCACCAATTTTAAAATTTGGTGTTGATAAAGGTAGATATTATAAGAGGGAACCTTGGAGATGGGATATTAAGACTTATACGATTGTTAAGGATTATTTACAACTTCGTCATAAACTTATTCCATATATTTACAGTGAGGCTTATAAGTATCACAAGTTTGGTAAACCTTTAATTAAACCGATTTATGCGACTAATCCAGAATTTTATGATGATGTTTTATATCGTAATGAATATTATTTTGGTGGCGAATTATTAGTTTGTCCAATTGTTTCTAGAAAAGATTATGTCATGGATCGTGCGCTTCATAATTTCTATATTCCTGATGGTGTGTGGTATGACTTTGTTACTGGTAAGAAATTTCCTGGTGGAAAAAATTATATAACTTTCTTTAGGGATGAGGAATTTCCTGTATTTGCGAAATCAGGGGCGATTATTCCAATGGGAACTAATGAGGATTTAAATGATACAACTCCACCTGATAATATGGAAATTCATATTTTCCCTGGTAAGAGTAATACTTATACGTTATTTGAAGATGATGGTGAAAGTGATTTATATCGTAAGGATTTTTATTTACTTACGGAAATTGAATACAATTATTTACCTAACAATTATAGTGTAATTATTAGGGCTAAAGAGGGTAAGAGTGGAATTATTCCTGATAAGAGAAATTATAAGATTGTATTTAGAAATACTAAACGTACTGATGATGTTGAGGTTTATAGTAACCGTGATAGAATGTCTTTTAAAACTTATGTTGATGGACCTGACTTTGTGGTTGAGGTTAATGATGTTAAAACTATCGGACAACTTACTGTAAGTTGTAAGGGTAAAGATATTGAAATTGATGCGGTGCATTTAATTAATCGTGATATTGAAGGCATCATTAGTGATTTACAGATTTCTACAGAAATGAAGGAAGAAATTGATGGTATTCTATTTAGTGATTTAACTATTCAAAAGAAACGTATTGAAGTTAGAAAACTTGGTAAAAAAGGACTTGATAAGAAGTTTATTAAGATGTTTATTAAGTTACTTGAATATATTAATGAAATATAGAGTTTTTACTCTATATTTTTGTTTGTTTTTATTAAGTTAATATGTTATTATATTAATAGGGGGAGATGTGATTTATGCTTAGTAAAGAAAAAAAAGTATTTTATGAAGAGTGCAGGGAAAGCGGAATTTTTGATGATGATCAATTAGAAATCATTTATAAAGGATTAGTAAAATTATCTTTAGGACAAGTGAAGGTGTATGCTAGAGAAGGCTTTAATGCTGAACAAATGAGACAAATTTATCTTGGTTTAGAAGTACTTCCTTTTGAACAGGTAATGATTTATGCTAGCGATGAATTTGATAGTGGTCAAATGATGGAAATTCGTTTAGGATTAGAAACTTTACCTATTTCAGAGGTGATGAAATATGCAAAACCTGAAATTGCAAGAATTTCGATGTCTAGTTATCGTATGAATTTACAAAATAAATTATTTATTAAATTATTTGAGGTTGAACCTACATATTTAGTTCCTTCACAGGTTTGTGAGGCACTTAGAGCAGTTAAGAATTTACCTTTTGATAAAGTTCAAGAAATTATTGATTTTAAAGATAGCGCACGTGAAATGGAAATAAAGCGTATGAATGCAGAACTTGTTTATTATGAACAATTGAAAAATCAACATGAGGCGGTAAATAGTAATTTTAATAATGTAAGAATTAGCGGTATGTTTGATATGATTGATGATTTATCTTCAGAAGAGTTAGATGAAGTTGTTAATTATATTAACTTAAAAGCTGAGAATGAAGTTTTAAGAAATAAGAGTTTAGTTAAATCTAAGACATTAATATAAGGTTTTTATCTTATATTTTTGTTTTAGCTTGAATATATTTTAAAAATGTAATATAATGTTTTAGAAAAGCGATGAATAAGAGTAGTAATAACTGATTATTTTTTAGAGAGAAAGCGGATGGTGAAAGCTTTTAAATATAGGTTATGAACTTACTTAGGAGCTGCATATATGATAAGTGTATGACGTTATAGCCCGTTAAGCTATTTGAGGTAATATTAAGTATTATGAATTAAGGTGGTACCGCGTGATAACGCCCTTATGCATAATGCTTTTTTGTGTTTTTTGGAGGGAAATATGGATAAGATTTTATTATTTTTAATTTGTTTTATTATTGTTTATTTAGTTTATTATTTAGTTATTGTTAGTAGAAAAAAAGGATTAGAGGCTTTTAAACAAGGTAAACAATTATTATTTTTTAAGAATGCTTATAATTTAGATATCCAACATTTAAATTATAAAAAGTTTGCGAATAGTTTAGCGCTTGTAAATGCTTTTATTATTGCGTTTACGGTGACAGCAATTGAATTTTTTGATTCTTATATTGTGAAGTTATTAGTTGGCTTTGTAATTTTAATTCCACTTATTTTAATATGTTATTATATTTTAGGAAAAGTTTATAAAAAGAAGGAAGGTAAATAATATGTATGATTTTAAAAAGATAGAGAAAAAATGGCAAAATTATTGGAAGGAACATGAAACTTTTAAGGCTATTACTGGTGGTGATAAAGAAAAATATTATATCTTAGTTGAATTTCCTTATCCTTCTGGGGCTGGTCTTCATGTAGGTCATGTTCGTAGTTATACGGCTTTGGATTCTGTGGCTCGTATGAAAAGAATGAAGGGTTATAATGTTTTATTTCCAATGGGATGGGATGCTTTTGGAGCGCCTGCTGAACAATATGCGATTAAAAATCATATTCATCCTAAGGAAGCTGTTAAGGAAAATATTAAAACTTTTAAGGGACAAATTGAAAGTTTTGGAACTTCTTTTGATTGGAGTAGGGAGTTTTCAACAACTGATCCTGAATATTATAAATGGACGCAATGGCAATTTTTACAATTTTATAAACATGGTATGGCTTATAAAGCTAAGAAGAATATAAATTGGTGTCCAAAGTGTAAAACGGGACTTTCTAATGAAGATTCTTCTGGTGGTGTTTGTGAAAGATGTGGTAGTAAAGTTGTTCAAAAGGAAAAAGAACAATGGCTACTTCGTATGAGTGATTATGCGGAAGATTTAATTAATGGTTTAGAAGATACTAAATTTGCGGATAGAGTAAAACTTGGTCAAATAAACTGGATTGGTAAAAGTAGAGGTGCAGAAGTTGATTTTAAAGTCGATGATGAGGCTTTAACTGTTTATACTACTAGACCTGATACTATTTATGGGGTTACTTTTATGGTAATTGCGCCTGAACATCCAATCATTGAAAAATTTGCAGATAAGATTAAAAATATGGATGAAATTAAAGAGTATAGGGAATTTGCGAAAACTAAAACTGAGTTTGAAAGAACTGAACTTGCAAAAGATAAAACTGGTGTTAAAATTGATGGAGTGAGTGCTATTAATCCTGTTACTGGTAAAGAAATTCCTATTTGGATTTCTGATTATGTTATGATGAATTATGGTACTGGAGCGATTATGGCGGTACCTGCACATGATGGTAGAGACTATGATTTTGCGAAGAAGTTTGGTATTGATATTATTCCTGTTATTGATGGTGGTGATGTTAGTAAAGAAGTTTATACTGGAGAAGGTATTTATATTAATTCTGGTATTTTAAATGGTATGCTTAATAAAGAAGAGGCGTGCGCTAAAATGCTTGAGTATTTAGAGGAAGAAGGTCTTGGTAAGGCTAAGGTGAATTATCGTCTTCAAGATTGGATTTTCTCTAGACAAAGATTTTGGGGGGAACCAATTCCACTTGTATATTGTGAGAAGTGTGGATGGGTTCCAGTTCCTGATGAAGATCTTCCAGTATTGCTTCCTGATGTAGCTGAATATGAACCTACTGAAGATGGCGAAAGTCCACTTGCAAATATTGAAGAATGGGTTAATACTATTTGTCCTTGTTGTGGTGGGCCTGCTAGAAGAGAAACTGATACAATGCCTAACTGGGCTGGTTCTTCTTGGTATTTCTTAAGATATATGGATCCAAAAAATGATAAGGAATTTGTGTCTAAAGAGGCTTTAGATTATTGGGGTAAAGTTGACTGGTATAATGGTGGTATGGAACATACGGCTAGACATTTACTTTATGCTAGATTTTGGAATCAATTTTTATATAATATAGGGCTTGTTCCTAATAAAGAACCAATTGATGTACGTGTTTCTCATGGTATGATTTTAGGACCTAATGGTGAAAAAATGAGTAAATCTAAAGGTAATGTAATTAATCCTGATGACATTGTTAAGGAATATGGTGCGGACGCTTTACGTACTTATGAAATGTTTATTGGTGATTATGAAAAGGATGCTGCTTGGAGTACTAATGGTCTTAAGGGATGTAGTAAATTCTTAGATAGGATTTGGAAAATTCAAGATAAACTTAATGATAAATCTGGTTATACTAATGAAACTTTAGTTCACCAAACTATTAAAAAGGTTTCTAATGATTTAGAAAATATGAAATATAATACAGCTGTTTCTGCTTTGATGATTTTACTTAATGATTATGAAAAATATGATAGTATCACTAAGGATGATTTAAGGGTTCTTGTTCATTTACTTAATCCAATTGCGCCTCATATTACTGAAGAAATTAATGAGGTAAGTTCTTTAGGTGATGCTTTATGTGAAAGTGCTTGGCCAATTTATGATGAGAGTAAGACTGTTGATTCTACTTTTGAAATGGTTATTCAGGTAAATGGTAAAGTTCGTGGTAAAGCAGTTATGGCTGCGGATGCGACTAAGGAACAAATGGAAACGATAGCTATGGATAATGAAAATGTTAAGAAATTTACCAGCGGAAAAAACATTGTTAATGTAGTTGTTATTCCAAATAAATTAGTAAATATTGTTGTTAAATAAGGGAAATTTGTTTTCTCTTATTTTTTTAACTTTTATATTGCTTTTTTTTTTTTTGATATAAAATGGATATAAGATAGGAGTGTTTATGTATGGGAAAAACATTGCAATAGTTATTTTAGTTTTAGTGATATTGGGACTTGGTGGTTATATTGTATATGATAAGAAAAATAATGAAAGTAAAATATCAGATTATAATACACAACTTAACGATTTGAAAAAACAAATGGATGAATATAAAGAAAATTCTAAATCATCTGAAACTTCTGATGAAATTACTTTAAAAGATTTATATGGAACATATAATTGGGAGAAGGATTATAAAAATGAATCTGGTAATAAATTAAAATTGAAGGTTCAATTAGTTCTTAAGCCTGATGGTAGTGCTACATATAATGCTAGTAGTGGTTACGAGGCTGAAATGACAAAAGGTTCATATGTATATAAAGATGGGAAAATAATTTATACAAGAGAATATTATAATTATGATAATGGTTCTAATGATCCATATACTGATAATGATAATAAAACTATAACTTTTAAAGTTATTGATAAAGATACCTTACAAAGTGAGTATTATGATCAAACTACAGAACTTAAGAAATAAAAACTGTTTGACAGTTTTTTTCTTTTTGTGTAGATTTTCGTATTTAATATATGGTACAATAATATCATATTAATGGAAGTAGGTGGATTTATGTATTGCAAAAAATGTGGTGCAGAAAATGACGCAGGTGCTAAATTCTGCTGCAAGTGTGGTGCTTCTTTGGGTGAGAGCGAAGAAGTAACTAAAGTTAGTAAGGATACTAATTTTGAAAAGGAGCATGATTCTATTTTTAGAAAGGCTTTAAAAAGGTCTGCTAAAAGTAAACCTAAGGGTGCTTTATGTGGAATGATAGGTTTCCAAATTGGAATGTCGGTTATTTTATTTTTGATAATGTTTTTATCAATAGGATTGGCGGTTGCTAATGGAGATTTTAATGCTGGTTCAGTTTTGGCTTTTTCTGGTTTAATTATTTTATGTATATTTTTATATTTCATATGTTCTATGGTTATTTCTGTAGGAATGATGAAATCTAGTTTAGCTATTAGTAGGGATGAGAGCGTTACTTTTGGTAGTGCTTTTAAAGGAATGTTTAAAGACTTCAATTGTAGTTTAAAGGCGATTGGTGGAATACTTTTATATTCTATTGGAACTGGTGTTTTATCGTGTGTACCTATTGTTGGGACAATTGTTGCTTTAATTTTACAAGTTTATCTTTTACCAGTGATGGTATGTTTCGTTTACATGACTTTAGATCCTAAATGCAAAGATATGTCTATGAGTGATGTATTTCATAAATCTATGGAATTAGTAAATGGGCATAGGGTAGAATTTTATGGATTAATGTTTAGTTTTATTGGCTGGATGTTACTTGGTGCTTTAACTTTAGGTCTATTATATATTTGGTTAATGCCTTATATGATGCTTGCAATGGCTAATTGGTATCTTGCTTTAAATGGTGAGGCTAATTTTACTGAAGGAGAAAAGGGATTAAGCAATGTTGCAGTTATTGCGATTACAGTTGTAAGTTATTTTGTATTTATCTTTGTTATGATATTTGTTGTTTTTACATTAATATTTACATCTGATATTAGTTCTGATGAATTAGAGGACAAAGTAAATAATTTTACATCTGATTTAATTGATGATGCTTATGACTATGATGATACTAGGAATAGTGATTCTTTAAAAGATGGTAAAGTTGTTAATATGTCTGGAATGAACGTTTTTGTTCCTGCTGATTTTAAAGAAACTACTATGGCTAGTTATGAAAAGATTTATAAATCTCCTTATGGTGATGTTTATATAGGTACTAATGCGCAGGAATATAGTGGCTCAAGGGATGAATTTGTTCAAACTTTACTTGCTCAATATGCGAGTATGGGTTTTGAGTGTGATACTGAGGAAATACGTATTATAAATGAAAATGAATGGGTTACTTTTGAATGTGATTATAAATCTAATACTGATGTTTATTTATATTTAGCTCAGCAGAATGATAAACTTTATTATTTAATTATTACTGATGCTGGTGATGTAACTGAAAGTAATAAGATTTTAGATAATATTGAAAGTAAATTAAGTTTTGCTTATTAATTTTTAAACACTAATTTTAGTGTTTTTTTCTTTATAATTTGGTATAATAATTTATAGGATAGTGATATAGATGATAGACTTATGGGAATATGAAAAGGATTTGTATGCAAAAGGTATTAATATAATTGGTGGGACTGATGAGGCTGGAAGGGGTCCTTTATATGGACCGGTTGTTGCGGCTTGTGTGGTTTTACCTAAGGATTTTGTTTTGGATGGTTTAAATGATTCTAAAAAATTAACTGAAAAGAAACGCGATTTATTTTATGATTATATTGTGGAAAATGCGATTTATGGAGTAGGTGTTGTTTCAGCTAAGGAAATTGATGAAATTAATATTTATGCGGCTAGTCGTAAGGCGATGATTATGGCGATAGAAGAGGTTAGGAAGCAAGTATCTTTAGAATATGTTTTGTCAGATGCGATGCCAATTGATCTTGATATTCCAGTTATGCCTATAATTAAAGGTGATGCGAAGAGTATGAGTATTGCAGCGGCTTCAGTTATTGCGAAAGTAACTCGTGACAGGATGATGTATGAGATAGATGAAAAATATCCAATGTATGGTTTTAAAAATCATAAAGGTTATCCAACTAAAAAGCATTTGGAGGCTATACATGAGTATGGGCTGATTGATGGTTATAGATTAACTTATGGACCGATAAAGGAGATGATAAAATGATTATAAGGAAAAATATGACTCCTAATGATGTTCAAAAGCAAGTTGACAGTATGTCTAAGTTTAAAAGGGGATTTAATCAAATGCCTAAGAATATTAGTGATAATGCTTTTAATAAAAATAATGGGCCAGTAAATTCTGGAGTTGATGCAGGAAAAGATTTTAATAAAAAAATGCAGTCATTAAGAAATATTTCGAGGTTAGGAAAATGACAATAGATTGTGTTAATGTAAGTCCTTATGTGACTAATTGTTATATTTTAACTGAAAATAATGATGTTTTGGTTATTGATCCTGGTGGAGATTATGATAAAATTAGGCCTTTTTTAGATGGGAAAAATGTTTTAGGGGCGGTAGTTACTCATGGGCATGAGGACCATAATTCAGCTATTTGTTATTTTGATAAGGTCTATGATCATGGTAATTTAAATGAAGGTAAAAATGTTATTGGACCTTTTTGCTTTGAGGTTATTTATACTCCTGGCCATACTAAAGATAGTATTACTCTTTATTTTGATAATGATGGTGTAATGTTTACGGGTGATTTTTTATTTAAAGGGACGATTGGCCGAATGGATTTAGGTGGTAGTGAATATGATATGCATAATAGTTTGCTTAAAATACGTAATTATCCGGATGTTAAGGTTTATCCTGGTCATGGTGAATTTACAACGCTTAACTATGAAAAAGAAAATAATATTTATTTTTTAAACTTATGATGTTATAATGTATAAAGATAGGAGGCTGCATTTATGTTGATGGAGGGAACTGGAAAATATTTTTTGATGTTATTTTTTATTTTTTTAATTGTTTATGTGGCAGTTAAGATTTCTTTAGGGGTTTTACTTAAAAGGGCTAAAGAACAATCTTGGAAAGCATATGTTCCGGTTTATACTACTTTTGTACTTGTAAAATTACTTAGAATGCCGATGAAAACATTTTATATGGCTTTAATTCCTTTTGTGGGATTATATTATTTATATTTAATCATTAAGGAGTTACTTGTAGGTTTTAGACAAAATCCGAAAGACGCAATATGGTATGTGATTTTTCCAATGTATAATTTTCCTAAATTAGCTTTTAAAAAGCCTAAGTTTGCTTTGAATGAATATGATTTAACTGAAGAATTTTTGGAAACACAAAATATTTTATTTGAAAAACCGAAAGAAGATGTAGTTGTTCCTGAAATGCCTGTTAGTGAGCCTATAGTAAATGAAAGTGTTTCTACTATAGAGAGTGTAACTGAACCAACTATAACAGCTGTTCCAGTTAATGATTTTAACAATATTCAGCCTGTAACTGAGGATGTGACTAGTCCTAATAATGATTCTGTTTTTACAAATCAGTCTTTGGAGCCTGATAAGAGTCATACAACTTATGTAGAAGCTAAACCTGAGGAAGTTAAAGAGGAAAAACCTATTATTACACCAGCTGCTTCTGGTAGACCGCAAATGTGTCCTAATTGCGGGGCTAGGTTAGCGCCTGATGCTGAAGTATGCTTTTTATGCGGAACTAAACTTTAGTTCTGTTTTTTTATTCTATATCTAGCAATAATATTACCTTGTTTTTTTTTTTTTTTTTTGATATGATGTATACGGTGGAGAATAATGAGAAGAAAAAGAAGGAAAAAAACAAAGAAAATTATAATAATATTTAGTTTAAGTTTGTTATTTATAATGGCAGTAGGATATGCGGCTTTTAGTACTAATTTAAACATTACTGCTAAAGGTAATATAACGCGAAAAGTATTTACGATTTCTGAATTTAAAAATGAATATTGTAATGCTACTGCTGGTGATGGTTTATATGTTGATACTTTTGAAAATAATAGGTGTGTATATAAAGGTATTAATCCTAATAATTATATTGAAATAGATGATAGTTTGTGGAGAATTTTAGCTATTGAATCGGATGATACTTTAAAAATAATAAAAAATGATAGTATTGGAAAACAACTCTGGGATACGGGTGTTGGTGTATGGGGATACAATAATTGGGCACGCCCGGCAGTAATTAATTCATATTTAAATAATGACTATTATAATTTGTTGAGTGAAGATTTTAAATCGATTATTGAAAGCCATGCTTGGAATACAGGGGCGGCGACACATGGAAATAATGATTTAGCAAGCCAAATTGTAGAGGAAAAATCTATCATTTGGAATGGTAAGATTGGTTTAATAAGTGCGAGTGATTATTTAAAAGCAAACAGTAATGTTAATGAGTGTGGTAATTGGAGCTTAAATAATAGTAATTGGGAAATATGTATGAAAACTAATTTTTTGATTCAGGCAGAACGTTTTTGGACAATTACGGCTTATGATAAAATTATCCAGGATACTTCAACTGTTGTGTGTAATATCAATAGTAATGGCGGGGTATCGGGTGAAAGTGCAGGATATGGGGCTTATGATATTTTTCCTACTGTGTATTTAAATTCAAATATTAAGTTATATGGTAATGGTACAGAAAGTAATCCATATAAAATAGAATTATAATATTGATATCATTAACTAATGATGTCTTTTTTCTTGTTTTTATTTATTTATTGGGGTATAATTATTTTTAAGAAAGCGGGTGACATTATGTTTGTTGATGAAGCTGTAGTTGAATTATTTGCTGGTGACGGTGGTAATGGATGTAAAGCGTTTAGACGTGAAAAATGTGTTCCACTTGGTGGACCTTTTGGTGGTAATGGTGGAAGAGGATCTAATATCATTTTTAAGGTTGATACTGGTTTAAATACTTTAGTGGATTTTAAATATAAGAGAAAGATTAAAGGTGATCGTGGTGAAAATGGCTTAGGTAAAGGTAAGCATGGTGCTGGAGCAGAAGATGTAATTGTTCCAGTTCCACTTGGTACGGTTATTACTGATGAAGAAACGGGATTAATTCTTGCGGATTTAACCAAACCTGATGAAGAGGTTGTTGTGGCTAATGGTGGCCGTGGTGGAAGAGGTAATATTGCTTTTGCTACTCGTACTAATCCGGCTCCTGATTTTGCGGAAAATGGGGAACCTGGAGAATATCGCAAAGTAAAACTTGAACTTAAGTTAATTGCGGATGTTGGTTTGGTTGGTATGCCTAGTGTTGGTAAGTCTACTTTTATTTCTAAAGTTTCGGCTTCAAAACCTAAAATTGCTGATTATCCTTTTACTACTTTAAAACCTAATTTAGGAGTTGTTAGAACTAGTGATGGTCGTTCATTTGTTTTAGCGGATTTACCTGGACTTATTGAAGGCGCTTCTTTGGGTCATGGACTTGGTATTCAATTTTTAAAACATATTGAAAGAACAAGAGTAATTATCCACATGATTGATATGAGTGGATATTCTGGAAGAAGTCCTTATGAAGATTATGAAGTTATTAATAATGAACTTAAATCATTTAGCGATAAACTTCTTAATAAAAAGCAAATTGTTGTTGCGAATAAAATGGATATGCCTGGTGCGAAAGAAAATTTGGAAGAATTTAAATCTAAAGTGGATGTTCCGGTTTATGAAATATCGGCTGTTACTGGTGAAGGTGTAAATGAAGTTTTACTTAAGGTTGCTGATAGCCTATCTAAAATAGAAAAAACTGATTTATATGAAGATGAAAAATTTGAAAGTCATGTTATTTATAAATTTAAACAAGAAAAACCTTTTACAATAACTAAAGAGGATGATACTTGGGTTATTAGGGGTAAAGAGGTTGAAAAATTACTTAAAATGAGTCGATTTGATACTGAAGAAGCTGTTTTAAGATTTTCTAATAAACTTCGTAAACTTGGAATTGATGATGAACTTAGAGCGCTTGGTGCGGAAGACGGCGATGATGTTAGTATTTTGGATTTTGTATTTGAATTTAGAGAGTAATCTCTCTTTTTTTGTGGAAAATTTTAAAAAATTACAACTTTTTTTGATTTCTTGCAGGAATTGACCATACTTTTACCGTATATTATATATGAAGAATAAAATCGGCACCAAAGAGAAAGAAGGAATAAAATATGAATGAAATAATTATTAAAGAAAAAGACATAAAAGATATGATATACGAGGTAAGAGGGAAACAAGTTATGTTAGATAGTGATGTTGCATTTTTGTATGGAGTGGAAACAAAAAGAATTAATGAGGCAGTGCGAAATAATAAAGAAAGATTTCCAGAAAATTTTTGTTTTAGATTAGACGAGGGGGAGTATAAAAACTTGAAGTCGAAATTTTCGACTTCAAGTGATAATTGGGGAGGTAGAAGGAAATTACCATATGTTTTTACTGAACAAGGGGTCGCTATGCTAAGTGGTATTATAAAAAATAAAACTGCTGTAAAGGTAAGTATAAATATTATGAATGCTTTTGTAGAAATGAGAAAATTTATTTCAAATAATGCTCAGATATTTAATAGATTAACTAAAGTAGAGTACAAGCTGTTAGAAAATGATGAAAAATTTGATATTCTATTTGATAAGTTAGAGGGTAAAAATGAATTAACAGAAAAGTTATTTTTTGATGGACAAGTTTATGATGCTTATAGTTTGCTTATAAATATAATCAGGAAAGCTAAGGATAAAATAATTATTATAGATAACTATATAGATAAAACTATATTAGATGTATTAATTTATAAAAATGAAAATGTGAAAGTGGAAATATGGACTAAGAATGTAAAATGCGATTTAGATATTAAGAAATTTAATTTACAATATCCTAATGTAGAAATAAAGAAAGTAAATAACTTTCATGATAGATTTATAATTCTTGATGATGAAGAACTATATCATGTAGGAGCTTCTTTAAAGGATTTAGGTAAGAAGTGTTTTGCTTTAAGTAAAATGGATGGCTTATATATTAAAGATGTACTTAAAAATTCTTAGTACCATAATTTCCCATATTTTTATCAAAATATGAACATAATTGTTTTGTACAATGATAGTGGAGTTGATAAGAAACTCTATAATATCCGAAAGGAGGCGATATATGTAGCAAATAAAACTAAATAGTGTTATACTATAAATGAGGCGATAGTAATGTATAAAATTTGTTTAGTGGAAGATGAAAAGAATCTAAATGATTTGATTAAATCATATTTAGAAAGAGCTGATTATGAGGTTGTTCAATTTTACAATGGAACTGATGCTTTAAATCATGCGACTGATAAAGCCGATTTATGGATATTAGATATTATGTTAGGTGATGCAGTTAGCGGATATGACATAATAAAAAAATTAAGAGAAGTCTCAGAGGTTCCTGTAATATTTACATCTGCTCGTGATCAGGATTTAGATAAGATAATTGGCTTGGAACTTGGAAGTGATGATTACGTCACGAAACCATATTCCCCTAAAGAGCTAGTTTTACGAGTTAATAATATTATAAAAAGAACTTATAGTACACAAACCGAAAAAATAACTTATGAAAATTATGTAATTGATTTAGACAAAAGATTAGTAGATGATGGCTCTAAAGAAATTTCTCTCACTACTTTGGAGTTTGATTTGCTTGTTATGCTTTTGCAAAACAGGAATAAATCTTTTAGTAGAGGTCAAATATTAGAAAAGGTTTGGGGAGAAAATTATTTTGGTAGTGATAGGGTAGTTGATGATTTAGTCAGAAGGCTAAGAAAGAAAATGCCTAAACTTAGATTAAATACAATTTATGGATATGGATATAGATTATCATGAAATTAAAGCATAATTTATATCGTCAATTAATTGCGATTGTTCTGGTTGTATTTGCGCTTGTTTATATAAGCATAGCAGTTATTTTACCGAAAACGTTGATCCCGATTTATGAAAAAAATATATATATGAGTTTGGAAATACCTTTGGATGTTGTTCAGAATAATATTAGTGACAGTGTTATTGAAAAGGATATTGCTTATATTTTTGTTGAAAATAATGTTGTGACAGCTTCTAGCAATTTATCTAAGGTGATAAAGCTTCCAACTGATCAAATTTTAGAAAAGATAAAAGATGAACATGGTAAATTTAAGTACCGTGGCAACACGTATTACTATAATACAAAAGATGATGGTAATAGCTATAAGGTAGCTATTACAGATAATAATTATATCGCTCAAATGAAGGCCGATATTTTGAAAGCGTTGCTACCAGTAGTTTTAATAACTTTGTTAATAATTTTATTAATTGTGGCTGTTTGGTCACAGGTACTAGTAGAACGTATTACGAATTTGAAAGAGAAGGTTGATAACCTAGACAATGACGACTATGTTGGAAATGATTCTTACAAAGTCGATGATGAAATCGAGGATTTATCCCACGCCATTGATGCAATGAAAGAGACCCTCAAAAAACAAGATGAATACAAAAATCAAATGTATCAAAATATTTCTCATGATTTTAAAACCCCTCTCACCGTTATAAAATCGTATGTTGAGGCAATCGAAGATGGTGTCCAAGATGAAAAAAGTGGATTAAAAATTATAAAACAAGAAATTAAAAAATTAGATATTAAAGTACACTCCTTACTATATTTAAATAAATTAAACTATATTAAAGATATGGATAACTACGAAAGCGACACAATTAATATCGTAGAAATCCTAACATCGTCAGTGGAAAAATTTAAAGTTACTAGACCAGAACTCCACTGGGAAGTAAATATCACTGACAAAAAAACGGTATTTAATGGTTCAGAAAATATGTGGGAGGCTATAGTCGATAATATTTTGAGTAACTTTATGCGTTATGCGGAAAGTGAAATAAAAATTACGGTTCATAACCACCAGATTGTATTTTATAATGATGGACCAAATATTGATAAAACTGTATTAAATGATATTTTCAGCCCCTATAGAAAGGGAATGAAAGGTCAATTCGGATTAGGACTATCTATCGTTAAGAAAACCGTTTCCCTACTCGGTTACGAAGTTAGTGTTAAAAACGAAAAGACTGGAATTAGTTTTATTATAAAATAAGAGGCTCTCCACCTCTTATTTTTGTTTTGCATAGCAACAAAAAAACATCTATAATAGATGTTATTTAGACATTATTTTTTTTAAAGATCTAATTTCTCTTGCAGTCATTCTTACTTTTTTACCATTAATTGTTATTGTTTGTAAGTTAAGTTTAAATGCATGAGGAGTCGCATTAAGAGCGTGTGAACGGCGATTACCGTGTAAATTCTTTTTATTTGTTACTTTTTTTGCCATAATAAACCTCCTTAAGTTTTTTTCTTTCGCTTTATAACTTTACCACAAAATACGTTTCAAGTCAAATATTTCCTTTAAAATTATATGAAAAATGGCATAAAACATTTCCAAATATGCTCATTTATAGTAAAATATTAATAGAAGAAGGTGAAGTTATGAGCTATGTTCCACTTAATGTTAAAACGGGTAATTATTTGCTTTCTAGTATGATTAAGATACCAGAGCTTGTTAAAACGGCTAAGCAAAATGGCCTTAAAAGTTTAAGTATTGCTGATAATAATATGTATGGTGTGATGGATTTTTATAAAGAGTGCGTAAAAAATGATATTAAACCAATTGTTGGTCTTGAAATTACTGTGGATAATTTAAAACTAGTTTTATATTGTATGAATTATAGTGGATATAAAAATTTAGTTAAATTAACAACTATTTCTTCTGAAAGAAATTTAACTTTAGATGATTTAGCTAAATATAGCTCAGATATGATTTGCATTTTACCTTATGAAAGTAAAACTTTATATAATGATATTAAGAAAATTTATGAATATTTATTTATTGGTTATAAAAATGATGATGAAAAATCTTTAATTAAATCTTCTAATAAAGTTTATTTTAATGAAATTTTATGTTTAGAAAAGGAAGATGAGGTTTATTTAAAATATTTATATGCGATTAGGGAGGGGAAGTTGGCATTAGAAATTGTGACTTCTAATTTTGATGTTAGTTTATTTCCGTTAAAGCATACTGATGAGGAAAGTAACCATAAGATAGAGGAACTTTGTAATTTAGAAATTCCATTTCATCAAGAACTTATGCCTTTATATCCATGTGATATAAATGCTTTTGAATACTTAAAAAAAGAATGTATTAGGGGTCTTAAAAAAATATTTGGTGAAAGTGTTAATAAAAAATATAAGGTTAGATTGAAATACGAACTGGATGTTATTAATAAGATGGGATTTTGTGATTATTTTTTAATAGTTGCGGATTATATTAGGTACGCAAAGGATAATGGTATTTTAGTTGGCCCTGGAAGGGGAAGCGCGGCTGGATCTTTAGTAGCTTATTTATTAAATATTACAACGGTTGATCCTCTTAAATATGATTTATTATTTGAAAGATTTTTGAATGTGGAAAGGGTAACTATGCCCGATATAGACGTGGATTTTGAAGATTTAAGACGTGATGAAGTATCTGAGTATTGTATTAGAAAGTATGGTTCTAAGAGAGTGGCACCGATTATTACTTTTGGAACAATGGGAGCTAGACAAGCGGTTAAGGATGTTGGCAGGGTCTTAAATATTGATAGTAAGAAATTGGATTTACTTAGTAAGCAAATGGATCCTAGAATTTCTTTAACGGAAAATTCTAAAATTTTTCAAGTTAGTGATTTATTGAAAATGAATGAAGACTTACGTATGGTTTATAAAATCGCTTTAAAATTTGAAGGGCTTAAAAGACATTCTTCGGTTCATGCGGCTGGTATTGTTATGTCAAGGTATGATTTGGACGAGGTTATTCCTTTGGATCATAGTCATAATGATTTTTATACAACTGGGTATGATATGACTTATTTAGAGGAAATTGGACTTCTTAAAATGGATTTTTTGGGGCTTAAAAATTTAACTATTATAAACAATATTTTAGCGGAAATACCTGATTTAGATTTTGATAGTATTCCAGATGATGATCCACTTGCTTTAGATATTTTTAATAAGGCTAATACAATTGGTGTTTTTCAATTTGAATCTGAGGGTATGATTAATTTTTTAAGGAAATTTAAGCCGACTACTTTTGATGATATCGGAGCTGCTTTAGCGCTTTATAGGCCTGGTCCTATGAAAAATATTGATTCTTATATTAGAAGAAAGAATGGACTCGAGAAAATTGATTATTTTGATCCTAGTTTAGAAGGTATTTTAAAACCTACTTATGGAATTATTATTTATCAGGAACAGATTATGCAGATTGCGAATGTAATGGCTGGTTATAGCTTTGCGGAAGCTGATATTTTAAGAAAGGCTATGAGTAAGAAAAAAGAGGATGTTTTGGCGTCTGGTAAGGATATGTTTATTAATAGAAGTGTTAGCCGTGGCTATGATAGAGAACTTGCAACTAAAGTTTATGATATGATTTATAGTTTTGCTTCTTATGGTTTTAATAAATCACATTCTGTGGCTTATGGGGTAATTTCTTATAGAATGGCTTATTTGAAGGCGCATTATCCACTTATTTTTATGAAAAATTTACTTTCTTTAGCGATTAATAGTGAATCTAAGACTAAAGAATATATGTATGAGTGTAAACTTAATAATATTGATGTTTTACCACCTGATATTAATGTAAGTATGGATGACTATTTTATTAATGATAAGGGAATTGTTTTTCCGTTTACAAATATTAAGGGTGTTGGAATGAGTGCGGCCAAGGTTATTTTGAGTGCTAGAAGTGAAAGAAAGTTTTCTGATATTTTTGATTTTGTTAAAAGATGTTATGGAAAAACTGTTAATATTAAAGTTCTTGAAAATTTGATTTTAGCTGGGGCTTTTGACAACCTTGGTTTTAATAGAAAAACTTTAATAAATAATTTGGAAGTGATTACTAATTATGCGGAAATTGGTGAGTTACTTGATGATGAGTTTATGAAACCTGATCTTAATTTATGTGAGGAATTTTCTACTAGTGAGATCATGAGTAATGAACTTAAGGTTTATGGTTTTTATTTAAGTAAGCATCCGATAACTCAATATAAGCTTACTTATGATAAGGCTATTGAGCTGAGACATCTTAATTCGTATTTTGACAGGATTGTTGATTTGGTTGTTTATGTGGAAAAGGTTAAGGTTATTGATACAAAGAAAAAGGAAAAAATGATGTTTATTACTGGTAGCGATGAACTTTCTAAGGTTGATATTGTTTTATTTCCGAAAGTTTACAATCGCTTTTATGATGTTAATGTTGGGGATATTTTACATGTTAGAGGTAAGGTTGAAAAACGTTTTGATCAAATGCAGGTGGTTGCAAATATTTTGAAAAAATTGAATTAAACTATATATTTTTATTTATAAAAATGTTATGATGGTATAGTAGAGGTGATAGAATTGAAAGGGGAAAAAATTCGTTTAGTAATTATTTATATTTTAATTGCGGTTATTATTGGTTTAGTTGGTTATTTAATTTATAATTTCTTTATTAATAAAGATGAGGAAAAGACTAGCCCAGCTACGGTAACTGAAAATGTTATTACTGAAGATTGTACATTTGATGTTACTAGTGGTGATTATAGTGCGATTATAAATGGTCAAACATCTAATATTTGTGGTGGTTTTAATAAATTTACGATTAACGATGTTGTTTTAGATGGTAAAAATATAGATGTTTCTGTTATATATTATAATGGTAATATAACCAGTGATGATGATAGAACTGGCATGTATATCGATGATAAAAGAGTAGTAAAAAATGCTTCTAAGGATTATTTAAATCATATTGGTGTTTTTGATAATAAATTATTTATTTTTAGTCCTAATGATGGGAAACCTAATGTGGTAGTTTATAATAGTTTAGGTGAACGTGTTTATGATTTAGAAACTGCTTTAGCACAAGCTAAAATTACTGATCCAGCTTTTGCTGAAATTGCGAAGACAAATACTAGTTTAGATACTACTTTAAAAAATTCAAGCATTAATAGTAGTTCGTTTAATTTTGGTCCTACTGGTTTTACTTTTAATACTAATGGGAAAAGTGAATGTCAAGCTGGAGAAATTATTGGTTCTACTTATAATGTAGCATTTAGTGGGAATAACTTTGTGGCACCACAATTTGTTTCTTATGTTAATTGTAACAGTTAAGCACTTTAAGTGCTTTTTCCTTGCTTAAATTTTGTGTAAATGATATAATGTTTTTAATGAAAGCGAGGCGTTTATATGTACTGTAAAAACTGCGGGACTAAATTAGAAGATGGACAACAAGTTTGTTTAAATTGTGGGGTTATTGTTGAAGAGGCTAAGCCTGTTAATAGTGAATCAAAATCTAAAATCGCAGCTGGACTTTTGGCTATATTCTTAGGTGTATTTGGTGTACATAACTTTTATTTAGGTTATACTGGTAAAGGAGTAGCACAATTATTGATAACTGTTTTATCTTGCGGGGTATTATCATTTATTTCTTATATTTGGGCAGTTATTGAAGGCGTACTTATTTTAACTGGTAGTATTAAAACTGATGCGAATGGGGTTCCTTTAACTGATTAATTATGAAAAATAGGATTAGAAGTTTATTGATTTTATTTTTAGGCTTAATTCTATTTCTTTTTTTATGGATAGTTAGGCCTGATTGTTTATTTAAGGAAATATTTTCTTTGCCTTGCGTTGCTTGTGGAATGACGAGGGCTTTTGAATGTATATTTTCTTTTGATATTTTAGGTTCTTTTTCTTATAATATCTTGGCTTTTCCTTTATTTTTATTTATTTTGGTTTGTATTGGTTTGCTTATTTATGATTTCATTACTGGGAAAAGTTTATTTTTTGAAAAGTTAAATATATTTTTTTCTAAATATTATTTGGTGATTATTATTTTATTGATAATTAGTTTTCTTTTAAATGTTTGGGTATATAAAAACTAGTTTGTGATAACTAGTTAAATCCTTTGGTTAGATTTTCAAGAATATTTTCTTTTTGGTCTTCGGTACTGTTTTGCCAAAGTACTTCGAAAAATACGCCTAAACCTGGAAGACTTTCTTCGGCACCTTCTTTTAAAGATCCTTCAATTGATTCTGTTAATTCTTGTTTGTTTGTGTTTTTAAAATTGTCTTTTATATATCCTCTAATACTTATATTCATTTTAACACTATCCTTTCTATTTTCATTATGGTGTCAAATGTTTGTTTTTATTCACAAGCGGGTATATTTTTTTATTTATTTCGTGTATAATGTTAATAGAATGGAGGAATGATTGTGATAGCATTAATCATTGTTATTGTTGTATTACTATTATTAGTATTTTATGTTATTGGAACATACAATAGTTTAGTAAATCTTAAAAATAAGGTAAAAGATGGATGGGCTCAAATTGATGTTTTACTTAAAAGAAGAGCAGATTTAATTCCAAATTTAGTTGAAACTGTAAAAGGTTATGCGACTCATGAAAAAACTACTTTAGATGCGGTTATTGAAGCTAGAAATAAATCTGTAAATGCATCTACTCCTCATGAGGAAATGGAAGCTGCAGGCGAGCTTACTAATGCATTAGGAAGATTATTTGCTTTATCTGAAGCTTATCCTGATTTAAAAGCTAATACTAACTTTTTAGATTTACAAAATAATTTAAAAGAAACTGAAGATAAAATTTCTTATGCTAGACAATTCTACAATGATGCCGTTATGGTTTATAAAAATAAATTAGAAATGTTCCCTTCAAATATTATTGCAGGAATGTTTAACTTTAAACCTGAAGAATTTTTTGAAGTTTCTGAAGAAGAAAAAGAAGTACCAAAAGTACAATTTTAAGAACTTATTTAGTTCTTTTTTTGTAATATAGTGTAAATATAACTAAATTATATTTTAAAGAAAAAACTTCACTTTAATTAGTGA
The DNA here is from genome assembly GCA_947642475.1 of uncultured Mycoplasmatota bacterium. Taxonomy (GTDB): domain Bacteria; phylum Bacillota_I; class Bacilli_A; order RF39; family UBA660; genus Coprosoma. Next base: position 4,709 of record CANRSQ010000009.1, on the reverse strand, counting down.
AGATTTTTTACATCATTTGATAGTTAGATGTATTATAGTTACTTGAATATGCATTATTAACCATATTTTCTAAATTAGAAACTCTTTGTTCTAATGAGGTTATTTGATTACTTAATGTATTTATTTCTGAATTTGTATAACTTTGTGTAGTTGTAGTAGTTCCTTGCATGTTCCATGTTGGCGCTGGCATAGGAAGTGGCATAGGCATATTTACTCCTGTCATTGGAATTGGTCCTGGCATACCACCGCCTCCATACATTGGATATATTGGATATGGAGTTGCATTTCCTCCACAGTTACGGTCTTTTTTCAAAATAAATTCCCCCTTTAACTTTCTAATAAATTATATGCTTTTGTTTTATTTTGGTGTATAAAATGTGGTATAATATAAGTGGTGAGAAGGATGAGACTTAAAAATGTTAAAGGAGCGGCTTCTGTTATTAATGCTTCTAAATATGTAATAGAAAATCCAAGCGATTATAAAGGCAAGTTTAAAGATTTATTTAATAATGATAATCCAATTCATGTAGAAATAGGAATGGGTAAAGGACAATTTATTATTGGTATGGCAAAGGCTTTTCCTAATATTAATTTTATTGGTATTGAAATGTATGATAGTGTTATTGTTAGGGCAGTTCAAAAACAAGATGAGGAAGAACTTCCTAATTTAAAACTTATTAAGTTTGATGCGACTAACATTAATGATATATTTGATCATGAAATTGATGTTTTATATTTAAATTTTTCGGATCCATGGCCTAAAAAAAGGCATACTCATAGGAGGCTTACTAGCGATAGATTTTTAAAACGTTATGATTCTATTTTTAAGTGTGAAAAGGTTATTATTCAAAAAACTGATAATAGAAAGTTATTTGAGTTTTCACTTAAGTCTTTTACTGATTATGGATATATGATTGAAGAACTATCTTTGAATTTGCACGATGATGATTATTTTAATGTGGAAACTGAGTATGAAATGCGTTTTTCTAATATGGGTTATCCTATTTATATGGTTAAGGTTACCAAATAGACACTTTTTGACATGTAAAGTATTTAAAAAACTATCAAAATAAAATAAAGTCTGATATAATTTATAATGAAGCAGGTGTTATATGAGGAAGAAATGTATTATTATCTGTTTACTTGCAGTAATGCTTACTGGTTGTACGATTGTTAGGATTGATACAACAAGTATTGATAACATTTTAGATGTAGTACTATCTAAGGATAATACTTTATATAACCGTGTTGGTATTGGATATAAGTATTATGTTCCAAGAGGTGTTACTTATATCGATAGTAATGGTACTAATGATAGACTTTATTCTAACGGTGTGTATTATTATTTATATTTAGATCAGGTTAGTTATTATTATAATAATTCTCTTAATTTTAAGGAAGATGATTCTAAATATTATTCGAGAAAATTGAAAAATGGTGATAATGTTGGTTATTTAGAGATTACTGAAATGGGTAATGATCAATATTTGATAGAGTTTGTATATAATTATGCGAAAATAGAAGCTCTAGTACCAAAAGAAGATATTGAAGAGACAGTTTTGAATTCTTCTTACATTTTATCGACAATAAAATACAACGACAATATAATAAAATTATCATTAGATGATGAATTTTTAAAAACTAAGGAAGACAAATATGATGAGTTTTCATCTAAGAAAGAAAATGATAGTTTCTTACGTTATGAAGAAAATGAAGATTAGAGGTGTTTAAAATGGGACTAATGGACAAGTTTAAAAATTTATTTACTGAGGAAATTGAAGAAGAGGTTATTGAAGAACCAATTAAAAAGGAAGTTATTCAAGTAGAAATACCTTCTCCGGCTAGAAGAAGTACTGAAAGTGTAGAGATAGAAGAAACAAAAGAAGAGGTTACTTTAGAACCTAAAAAAGATGAATATAAATTTCCGTTCTTTGACGATGATGATTTTAGTGCTTTAGAAAAGGAAGAACCTGTAAAGCAACCTAAGAGAAAATCTTCTTATCGTAAAGATAATGCTTATAAAAAAGAGGCTAAGGAAGTTTATAGTCCGGTTAAAGAAGAAAAAAAGGTGTTTAAACCAACTCCAATTATTTCTCCAGTTTATGGAATTTTAGATAAAAATTATCAAAAGGAAGATATTAGAACTAAATCTGAAAAACCACGTACTTACTATAATGCGAAAGAAGCGACAGTAGATGAAATTCGTAATAAGGCTTATGGAACTTTAGAGGATGATATCGAAACTACTTTATTTGGTCATAATCGTGCTTTATTTGAAGAGGAAGAAGAGAAAAAAGTAGAAGAACTAGATGTTATGGAAGAAACTATTAAGGATGAGGATGTTCTTGATGTTACTTATAATGAGCCTGAAATTATGAGTGATGATATTATTGGTGAAAAGCCAAGACATCTATCTGATGAGCCTGAGCTTGAGATTACTGATTTACTAGAAGAAGAAATGGGGAAAGATGAGGAACCTGCTGTAGAAGAGGCTCCAAGAAAAATAAGTGATGCGGAATTGTTTGATATGATTGATTCTATGTATCAAAAAGGAGATAAATAATGATAAATGTAGTTGATTTTTTGGGCATACTTTTCTATATTGCCTTAATTGTATTAGTAGTTGTTTTAATTGTTTTGGTAGTAAAAGCTATTCAAACATTAAATAAAGTTGATAAAACTCTTGATGATATTAATGAAAAATCGTCAAAATTGGATGGTCTATTTCATATTATAGATAATACAACAGATGTTGTTGTTGGTATTAGTGATAGTATTGTGTCTTTTGTTGCGAGTGGTATTGAAAATTTAATTAATAGAAAGAAGGTTAAGAAAGATGAGTAAAAAAGGATTAGGAAAGTTTTTAGCAGGTGCTGGAATTGGTGCGGCTTTAGGTTTATTATTCGCACCTAAAAAAGGTGAAGAAACAAGAGCTGATTTAAAAAGAATGTTTGATGATTTAATGGTTAAAGTTAAAAGTATTGATGCTGAAGAAGTTAAATTAACTGTTGAAGCTAAAATTGAAGAATTAAAAGAAGGTTTAGATAATTTAGATAAAGAAACTGTTTTAGCTGAGGCTAAAAAACAAGCTAAAAAGCTTAAAGCGCAAGCTGAAGAATTAGTTGAGTATGCTATTGAAAAAGGTACTCCTGTAATTGAAAAATCAGCTAATGCTATTAAAACTAAGGTTTCAGAAGTATCTGAACAAGTTGTTGAAAAATTATCAAATAAATAATTTTTGAGAGTTTATGGAATTTATCTATAAACTCTTTTATTTGAATGTATATTCGTGATATAATTATGTTAGGTGAAGTGTATGGAAAAAATAATTATGCACATTGATGTTAATAATGCTTTTTTATCATGGACTGCGGTTTTACTTTTAAAAGATGGTTATGGATATGATATTAGAAATAGTTATGCAATTATTGGTGATGAGGATAATAAACGTCATGGAATTGTACTTGCTAAATCTACACCGATTAAAAAGCTAGGGGTTGTAACAGCTGAACCGATATTTATGGCTAGGAGGAAATGCCCTAGTTTAAAGGTTTATAAACCTAATTATAAATGGTATAAAAAAATGAGTGATAGTTTATTTGAACTTATTTCTTCTTATACGCCAGATATTCAAAAAATGAGTATTGATGAATGTTTTTTGGATTATGGACCGGTTAAACATTTATATGGTGATGAGGTAGAGTTTGCTTATAAACTGAAAGATGAAATTAAAAAGACTTTAGGTTTTACGGTAAACATTGGAATTGCGAATAGTAAATTATGTGCGAAAATGGCTTCGGATTTTAGTAAACCTGATAAAGTTCATACTTTATATGAATGGGAAGTTGAGTCTAAAATGAAACCACTGCCAGTTGGTGATTTATTTTTTGTTGGGAAAAAGACGGCTTTGAAACTTAGAAATCTTGGGATTAATACGATTGGTGATTTAAGCAGGTGTTCTTATGATTTTTTGTATCCATATTTTAAAAATCAATCTAGCAGGCTTATTGAGGCGGCTAATGGAATTGATAATTCTATTATTGAAAGAGATAGGGGCGTTACTAAGGGACTTAGTAACAGTACGACGTTAAATCATAATTTAATTCATAAAGAAGAGGTTTTGGAAATTTTAGAGGCGATTAGTGAAAATTTAACGGGACAACTTAGAAAAGAAGGTAGATATGCGAGTGTGGTTAGGGTTCAACTTAAAGATTCTAATTTTAAAAATTATACTCATCAAGTAAAACTTGAAAATGTGACTAATAATAATTCGGTAGTTTTTGAAACCGCAGGTAAGTTGCTTAATGAAATGTGGAGGGATGATCCGATTAGATTGGTTGGGCTTGCTTTAGATGGACTTACTAATGAACTGAGTTATCAAGTATCTTTATTTGATGTGGAAGAGGATATCGCACAAAATAAAGAGCTTGACGATGCGTTGGATAAACTTAAAGATAAATTTGGTTTTGATGTGATTAATAAGGCATCTTTAGTTGGTAAAAAAAGAGTTAGAAAAAAATATTAGTTTAAAAGCAAATTTTATGATTTGTTTTTTTAGTGTGATTTTACAAATTTCCTAAATCTGTAAGAAAAAATATGCAGAAAAGGGAATTTTGTATTTTTGAAACTTTTTTCTATTTTTTGCAGGAATTTGAGGTACTTTTACCGTATATTTATATGAAAGGTAAATTTTTACTTTTCAATTATAA
>CANRSQ010000008.1 GCA_947642475.1 uncultured Mycoplasmatota bacterium | reverse complement strand
ACGGTAAATATTATAATCAGGATGTACTTGATACAAAAGGAATTTTAAGACTTATCGAATCAGTCCCTAGTCCAAAAGCAGAACCATTTAAAATATGGCTTGCAAATCTTGGAAGCGAAAGAATTGATGAAGTGTTTGATCCTGAAATTGCAATAAATCGAGCAGTAAATTATTATCGTGGTAAAGGATATTCTGATGAATGGATTAAGGCAAGACTTGCTGGAATTGTAGATAGATTTAAACTTACAGATATTTGGAAAGATGGCTGCATAAACAAACCAATGGAATATGCTTTACTTACAAATGAAATCTACAAAGGTTGGTCTGGAATGAAGGCTAGTGAATACAAGAAGTTGAAAGGACTTAGAAAAGAATCTTTGAGGGATAATATGACGGATATTGAAGTTGCTCTTACAAACATAGGGGAGATTGCAACGCGAGATATTGCAAGAGAAGAACATCCTAAAGGATTGAAAGAAAATTTAAAAGTTGCTAAAAGAGGTGGAGGGGTTGCCAAAGGTGCTAGAGATTTATATGAAAAGGAAACAAAAAAATCTGCTATCTCTAAAAACAACGCACTCAATTATCAATATATCTTTGAACAACAAAAAATAGAAAGTAAAGTTAATGAAGAAATGTAATGATTTTACATTTAATATTAATTACATTTGAATAGTAAATGGGAAATTAGTTATGATGAATTTTTTAGACGAAAAAAATAGAAGAATTATAAATGATAATATTGCCAAACACAGATAAAAAGGAAGTGAGACTAATGGAAAATAATAAAGTAAATATAAATTGGTATCCAGGGCATATGGCTAAAACTAAAAGATTAATTAGGGAACAAATTAACTTAATTGATATTGTTTATGAGGTTATTGATGCTAGAATGCCTCTTTCTTCAAAGATAATTGATATAGAGGAATATACTAAAAATAAACCTAAAATTTTGATTTTTAGTAAAATGGATTTGTGTGATAAAAAAGAAACTGAAAAGTGGATTAATTATTATAAAGAAAAAGGTTATTATGTACTTCCTATGAATTTGGAGGGGAATGTTAATATTAAACCTTTAATCTCTTTGACTGAAGAGGTTTTGGAGGAATATAATCAAAGACGTTCTGACAAGGGAATGATGAAAAGAAAGGCTAGGGTATTAGTTGTTGGTATTCCTAATGTTGGAAAGAGTACTTTAATTAATAGACTTGCCGGTAAAAAGGTTGTTAATATTGGGAATAAGCCTGGGGTTACTAAGAATTTAAATTGGATTAGGGTTAATGATAATATTGAACTTTTAGACTCTCCTGGTATTTTATGGCCTAAACTAGAAGAAGAAAATGCTTTTAATTTAGCAACTTTTACGGCTATCCGTGAAGAAATTTTACCTTTGTTTGATGTGGTGGAATATATTTTGAGAACTTTGGAAAAATATTATCCTGAGGTTTTAAAAGAAAGATATGGATTAGATTATATTAATGATGATGTATTAGAAGATTTAGATGAAATTGGTAAAAAAAGAGGTTGTTTAATTAAGGGCGGAGAAATTGATTATGATAAAGTTATGGGGCTAATTATGAGTGATGTTAAAAACGGTTATATTAAAGGTATAACTTTTGATAGGCTTGATGAATATGGTGGATAATTCTTTAGTACTGGCTTATTTAGGCGATGCGGTTTATGAACTTTATATTAGAAAGTATTTAATTAATAAAGGCATATGCAAAGTTAATGATTTACAGAAAGAAGCTGTTAAATATGTTAGTGCGAAAGCTCAAAGTGATTTTTTAGAGAAGATGTTTAATGATAATTTTTTAACTGAAGAAGAAATCACGATTATTAAAAGAGCTCGTAATCATAAAAGTCACAGTAGTAAGAGTACTGATATTGTAACTTATAAAAGATCAACTGGTTTAGAGGCTTTAATTGGTTATTTAGAAATTAGTGGAAATGTTTCTAGAATAAATGAAATTATGGATTATATAGTGGGTGATTAAATGTATATTTATGGTAAAAATGTTGCTAGAGAGGCTTTATTAGAAAAAGGCAAAGTTAAGAAAGCTTTTGTTTATAAAAAGTTTAATGATAAAGAAATATTAAATGAACTTCATAAACAAAATATTAGAATTAATTATTTGGAAAAACATGAACTTGATAAAATGGAAGACGCTAATCATCAAGGAATTATTTTAGATGTTACGGATTATGAGTATGCTTCTTTAGATGATATTATGAAAGAAGATATTATTGTAATGCTTGATCATTTGGAGGATCCTCATAATTTGGGAGCAATTATTCGTACATGTGAAGCGGCAGGAATTAAAAGTATAATTATTCCTAAGGATAGATCTGTTAGAGTAAATGCGACTGTTACTAAGGTAAGTGTTGGAACAATAGAAAATGTTAATATTGCGATGGTTAGTAATTTAGTTAATACTTTAAGGGAACTTAAGGATAAAGGTTACTGGGTAATTGGTACTGATATGGATGGCACTGATTATAAGAAGATTGATTATAGTGGGAAAATTGTTATTGTAATTGGTAGTGAGGGTAAAGGTCTTAGTAGACTTGTTGAGGAAAATTGTGATTTTATTGCTTCTATTCCGATGAAGGGAACGGTTAATAGTTTAAATGCTTCTGTGGCTGCAGCTTTAGTTATATATGAGGCGGTTAGATAATGGATTATAGAAAGTTAAATGATTATGAATTAGTTAGTAAAGTTGCAGAAAACGAAGAAATAACTGATGTTTTATTTGGTAAGTATATGCCACTTATTCGAAATATTTCTAAAAGAGTATATGATGAAAATAAAAATAGTGGTATGGATTTTAATGATTTAGTTCAAGAGGGTATGATTGGTTTTAGTAAGGCTATAAGTACTTATAATGAGCATAAGGATACTATGTTTTTTACTTATGCGAGGGCATGTATTGAACATAGCGTTATTACATCTGTGGTAAATGCGAATAGAAAAAAACACAGTGTTCTTAATAATTCGATATCGATAGAGGCTACTTATAATGAAGATACTCTTGACAGTATTGAAAGATTTGTTTATGATAAAAGCAGTGATCCAGAAACGGTTTTACTTGATTTTGAAAATGTAAATATTTTGGTCGATAATTTAAAACAGGAAATGACACCCTTTGAGGAACAAGTTTTTGATTTAAGAAAAAGTGGATTTACATATAGAGAAATTGCTGAAGTTTTAGGAGTAGATGATCCTAAAAGAGTAGATAATGCGATTCAAAGAATGAGAAGTAAAGTTAAGGATTATGTAGAAAATAATAAAAATAGTTAAAACAGGAGGGTATTTATATGGAATTTGTAGGGAATTTAACAGAAGAAGAAAAAGAATTTATGAGAATAATTGAGGAATGCACAAGATTTGAATTTGTGGATGAATTAGAATTAGATGACTATGAAACTGAAATGAATAAGTTATTAGAGTCAGATGTTGAAGAAGATTTTGAAGAATCAAATGAACATGTATTTGTTAAATCTTTATATAATCACTAGAACTTTTATAGTTCTTTTTTTGTAGGGTATATCTAGCAAAAATATTACCTTGTTTTTTTTTTTTTTTTTTGATAAGATGTATATGGTAGAAAAGAGGAAGTGAAAAAAATACATGCGAAGCTATAATCAGAAAAAGAAAAATAATATAATAATAGGATCACTATTAGGAGTAATACTTCTAATGACAGTAGGCTATGCAGTCTTTAATAGTGTACTAAATATTAAAGGAACATCTGGAATAAGTTCAAATTGGGATGTAAGAATAACCAATGTAGTAAGTAAAAATATTGTTGGGGGAGCTACAAATGCCAAAGAACCAACATTTGAAGCCTTAACAGCTAGTATGGAAGTAAATTTAGAAGAACCAAAAGATTCAATAGAATATGATATAACAGTAACAAATAATGGAACAATAGATGCCAAGCTAGATAAAATAAATCTAACAGACTCAAATAATCCTGCAATTAAATTTACAACATCAGGATTAACAGAAGGCACAAAACTAAAAGTTGGAGAAAGTGCGGTATTAACGTTAAAAGTAGAATACTTAGACGGAGTATCAGTAGATCCGAATAATATGTCATCAACCTTAACCGTAACCTTAGAATATAGTCAATCAAATATTAATAATGAAGGAATAGCCGTACCAGAAGGACCAACAGCTTCGGAACAATTAACAGAAAACATAGTAACAACCGGCGATGGCTTATATGAAGATACAACAGAAGCCGGACGTTATATTTATAGAGGTTCTAATCCAGATAACTATATAACCTTTAATAATGAAAGATGGAGAATAATCTCTGTGGAATCAGATGGAACATTAAAAATTAAGAGACACGCGACTGTAAAGCAAGTTTGGGATTCTAATGGTAGAAGAGCAGCAACTGCAAGCGCATCTTATTGTACTAGTAAAACATTTGGCTGTAATGTATGGGGAAGCAGTACAACAATGTTAAATAATAACTTAGAAAATGTAACAACAATGCCAATACAAATAAATGGAGAAGTTTATGACTTGCCTAAATCTGAATCAGATATTAATTCCTATCTAAATAGAACATATTACGGAACATTAGATGATGAGGTTAAATCCCAAATAGATAATCATTTGTGGAATGTTGGTTTGTTAGGAACTACAAGTGGACAAACATTAGAAACTGATGTAGCTCAAGAAAAGGCATATAAGTGGAGAGGAAATATAGGATTAGTAAATGTAAGTGATTACGTAAGAGCAAATTCAAACATGGAAAAATGTGGAACTAAGGCATTGCTTCAAAATAACGTAGAAACATGTAAAAAGACTAATTATATGTATAGTGGCGTAGATTCGTGGACTATGTCACCAATGACAGGTGGTAGTGTTTGGATTATGAACTCAGCTGGTTATCTTTCTGGTAATGGTGCAGCGTATTCAGATGTGATTCAGCCAGTACTTTATCTAATACCGGATATTAGCTTAGATGGAGAAGGAACAGCTATAAATCCATATACAATTGTTTCATAAAAAACTAAAGGATGAACAAATTGCGCAAATTCCCGAGTGAGGAAAACTAAATTACACAAAATATTGGAAACACTTGACTTTTTCGATGATAGATGTTAAGATTTATCTAGACACGAAAAAAGGTGTTTTTTATTTGGAAAAACACATAAGTTAAAGTAGGTGAAAATATGGAAAAAATTAAGAAGTTTTTTGCAGGTGTCAAAAAAGAAATGGAAAGAGTTAGATGGCCAAAGAAAAAAGATATGGTTAAATATTCTATCGCTGTATTAGTTTGTATTATATTCTTTGCAGCTTTCTTTGTTGCTTCAGACTTTATAATCGCTGGGGCTCGCTCACTTGCGGAGGGGTTAAAATAATGCAAAAAGAATGGTATGTAGTTAATACTTATTCTGGGCACGAGAATAAGGTAAAAGAAAAATTAGAAATGCGTGCTAATTCAATGGGGATGGAAGACTATATCTTAAGAGTTGTAGTTCCTGAACAAAAAGAAATTGATGAAAAAGGTAAAGAAAAAGTCAAAAAAATGTTTCCAGGTTATATACTAGTAGAGATGGTAATGACTGATGAAGCTTGGTTTATTGTTCGTAATACTCCAGGGGTTACAGGATTTATTGGATCATCTGGTAAGGGTGCTAAACCATTTCCATTAACTTCATCAGAAGTAGATCATATTTTAGGATCTATGGGAATGAGTAGATTAGACATTGCTAATGAACTTGCTCCAGGTGAAAAAGTTGAGGTTACTAGCGGACCATTTGCTAATATGATGGGTACTATTAAATCTGTTGATTTAGAGAATGCTAAATTAGAAGTTGCTCTTGATTTATTCGGTCAAGAGACAATAGTTGAGTTAGAATTATCACAAATAACAAAAGCATAGTTTACAAAAAAACTAATTTGTGATATTATTAAATGGCTATATTTTATTTAAATATAGATTAAGTGGGAGCTAAAGGATGCATTAAAACCACAACGCGGAAAAATATTATAGGAGGTGTTTTTCGTGGAAATAGTAAAGAAAATTAAGTTACAAATCCCTGCAGGTAAGGCTACACCAGCACCACCAGTAGGTACTGTTTTAGGACCAGCAGGAATTAATTTACAAGAATTTTGTACAAAATATAATGATGCAACTAGAGATAAAATGGGAGATATTTTACCAGTTGAAATTAACATTTATGACGATAGAAGTTTCGACTTTGTAATTAAAACTCCACCAGCTGCATTTTTACTTAAGAAAGCTTGTAAAATAAATAAAGGTTCAGTAAAAGGTAAAAACGAAATCGTTGGAACTATTACTGAAGCTCAGTTAAAAGAAATTGCTGAAACGAAATTACCTGATTTAAACTGTTATACTGTAGAAGATGCTATGAAAATAGTTGAAGGAACAGCTTTAAACATGGGTATTAAAGTAGAAAAATAATAACAAAATAATTAACATAGGTTAATGCCTATGTGGGAGGAAAAAATTCGCATTCGATTCCACTATAACCACATAAGGAGGTAAAAAATAATGAAAAAAGGTAAAAAATATACTGAAGCTGCTAAAAAGGTAGAAAAAAATAAATTATATACTAAAGAAGAAGCAGTTAAGTTAGTTAAAGAAACTTCTGTATGTAACTTTGACGCATCAGTTGAACTTGCTATGCGTTTAAACTTAGATACAAAAAAAGCTGATCAACAATTAAGAGGAGCAGTTGTACTTCCAAAAGGAACTGGTAAAACTAAAAAAGTATTAGTTATTGCTAAAGGTGATGCTGCTAAAGCTGCTAAGGAAGCTGGCGCAGATTACGTTGGAGATACTGATATGCTTGAAAAAATTCAAAAAGAAAACTGGTTCGATTTTGATGTTATGATTGCAACTCCAGACATGATGCCTGCTTTGGGTAAAATTGGACGTATCTTAGGTCCTAAAGGTTTAATGCCTAACCCTAAAACTGGTACAGTTACAGTTGATACTAAAAAAGCTGTTGAAGAAGTTAAAAAAGGACGTGTTGAATACCGTACAGATTCTTACGGAAACGTTCATGTAGCTATCGGTAAAACTTCATTTAGTGATGAAGATTTATTAGATAACTTACAAGCCTTTGTATCATTAATCGCTAAAAGCAAACCATCAGTTGTTAAAGGAACTTATATTAAAAACATTTCAGTTTCATCAACTATGGGTCCAGGCGTAAAAATTGATACAAATAGCTTTGACTTTTAATAGTCATTGTGATATAATTAGTTTGTTTTCGAAGTAATACCGTAGACAGTAGGTGCTTAATTGCTTAATTTCCTACCGAGGATACTTATTTATTTAAGTCTTTTCGCCCTGTCTATGATGGGGCTTTTTTTACGGTAAAAAATATAAGGAGGTGCGGAAGTTGGCTAATCAAAAAATCTTAGACAAAAAACAAGAAATAATTAATGAAATTAGTGAAAAGACCAAAGAAGCTAATTCAGTAGTATTATTAGAATACCAAGGATTAACTGCTATGGAAACTAATGCATTAAGAAGACTTCTAAGAGAAAGTGAATCAGATTTTAAAATCTATAAAAATACTTTAGTTAAAAGAGCTTTAAGTACTTTAGATATTGATTTAGATGAACACTTAGAAGGTCCAAAAGCTATGGCTTTTGGTAGCGACGCAGTTGCTCCAATTAAAGCCCTTAGTGATTTCGCGAAAAAACATCCTGCTTTAGTTTTAAAAGTTGGTATCGTTGAAGGCGAGATTGCTGATGAAGCAAAATTGAAAGAATTATCTGCTATTCCATCAAGAGAAGGATTACTTACAATGCTTGCTGGTGGTTTAATGGGTACAGTAAGAGATTTATCTATTAGTTTAGATTTATACGCAAAACAATTAGAAGAAAAATAATTTTGAAAATAATTTAAGGAGGAGAAAGAAAATGGCAAAATTTACAAAAGAAGAATTTATTAATGGATTAAAAGAAATGAACATTCTTGAAGTTAAAGAATTAGTAGACGCTATGAAGGAGGAATTTGGTGTTGATCCAAGCGCTGTTGCTGTTGCTGCTGCACCTGCTGCTGCAGAAGAAGCTGCTGGACCAAGTACTGTTACAGTTGTTTTAGCTAACGCTGGTGGAAATAAAATCCCAGTAATTAAATTAGTTCGTGAATACACTGGTTTAGGATTAAAAGAAGCTAAAGAAATCGCTGATAACGGTGGTAACGTTAAAGAAAACGTTAGTGCTGATGAAGCTAATGAAATTAAAGCTAAATTCGAAGAAGCTGGCGCTACTATCGAATTAAAATAATTAATTTAAAAGGATTTAAGCCTGCATTTAGAAATAAGTGCGGGCTTTAACCATTTATTAAAAGGAGAAATAAATGTCGCATTATTTTACAAATGATTATGTTAAAAGTGAAAAGAGATTAATTAAAGCAAAAATAAATGATAAAGATTATTCTTTTAATGTAGATAATGGGGTATTTTCTAAAAGCGGTTTAGATTTTGGCACTAGAACACTTTTAGAAAATTTACGAATAGAGGAAATAAAAGGTGATGTCTTAGATTTTGGATGTGGCTATGGTCCGATTGGAATATATGTGGCTGATAATACTTCAGCTAATGTTGATATGGTTGATGTTAATGAGAGAAGTATTGGTCTAGCTTTAGAAAATGCTGACATAAATAAAGTTAATGTACATATATTTAAAAGTGATGTTTACGAAAGTGTAGATAAAAAATATGATTTTATTATTACTAATCCACCAATTAGAGTAGGTAAAAAAATACTATACGATATTTTATTTGGGGCAAATAATCATTTAAAATCTGATGGTGAATTGTGGCTTGTAGTAAACAAGGATCAAGGAGCAAAATCTCTAGTTAAAGATTTATCGGAAGTTTATGACACAGAGGTAATTAAAAAAAATAAAGGTTTTTATATAATAAAAGCTAAAAAGCGTTGACAATTTGCTGTTATTGCTTTATAATTATACATTGGCGACATATACTTTGCTTCGGTATATGCGAGAAACCAAAAAAACTAGTTTATAGGGGTGAAAGATTGGCTTATACAATACAAAAAATTAACGACAAACGTGAGAGAAGAAGTTATGGAAAAACTAAAAACGCGATTGAATTAAAAGGGCTATTAGATATTCAAAAGGAATCATACAATTGGTTCTTAGAGGAAGGTATTAAAGAAGTTTTTGAAGATATTTTTCCAGTAGAGAGTTTTACTGGTAATTTGTCTTTGGAATTCGGAGAATACTCTTTTGACGAGCCAAGATATTCTATCAAACAATGTAAAGAAAGAGATGCGACTTATGCGGCTCCACTTAAAGTAGAAGCACGTCTTTTTAACGTGGAAACTGGAGAAGTTAAGGAACAAGAAATCTATTTAGGTGATATGCCAATTATGACCGAAAGTGGATCATTTATTGTAAATGGTGCTGAAAGGGTTATCGTATCACAATTAGTTAGATCTCCTTCTGTTTACTTTGGTAAAGAAGTCGATAAGAAAAATGGTAAGGTTACTGTTGGTGGACAACTTATCCCATCAAGAGGAACTTGGTTAGAATATGAAACAGATGCTCGTGATGTTATTTATGTACGTATTGACCGTACTAGAAAAGTACCTATTACAACTCTTTTAAGGGCTGTTGGACTTTCAAGCGATGCAGATATTATTGATTTATTTGGTGAAGATGAATATATTATTAAAACTATTGAAAAAGATACAAATAAAAATACTGATGAGGCTTTAATTGATATTCATTCTAAATTACGTCCAGGTGAACCTTCAACTTTAGAAAGTGCGAAAAACCAATTAATCACTAGATTCTTTGATGCATTCCGTTATAATTTAGAAAAAGTTGGTAGATATAAATTTAATAAAAAATTAAATGTTACTGACAGACTTTTAGGATGCAAACTTGCTGAAAATATCAAAGTTGGTAATAAAATGATTGCTAAAGAAGGCGACATTGTTACTAAGGAATTACTTGATGAATTAAAACCTATTTTTGCTGAAGGATATGGTAAGAAAGAAGTATTAATCAATAATGATTTAGATACTTACAATGAAGTTCAAGTAATTAAAGTTTATTCTAAAAAGAATCCAGATAAAATCGTTAGTATCATTGGTAATGACCAAAGTACTGATATTAAACGTTTAACAATTTCTGATATTTATGCTTCAGTATCTTATTATTTAAATTTACTTGAAGGTATCGGAAACTTTGATGAAATTGACCACTTATCAAACAGACGTGTTCGCCAAGTTGGAGAACTTTTACAAAATCAATTTAGAGTAGGTATTGGTCGTATCGAAAGAATGGTAAGAGACCGTATGAGTACTCAAGATATTAGCGAAGTTACTCCGAAGAGTTTAATTAATATTAGACCTTTAACGGCAGCAATTAAAGAATTCTTTGGTTCATCACAATTATCTCAATTCATGGATCAAATTAACCCAATCGCTGAACTTACAAACAAGAGAAGATTGTCTTCTTTAGGACCTGGGGGATTATCTCGTGATAGAGCCGGAATGGAAGTTCGTGACGTTAACCCATCACACTATGGTAGATTATGTCCAGTTGAATCTCCAGAAGGACCTAATATCGGACTTATTACTTCACTTGCAAGTTATGCGAAAGTTGATGAATATGGATTTATTATGACTCCATATCGTAAAGTTGTAGATAGTAAATTAACTGATGAAATTGTTTATATGACTGCTGATGAAGAGGAAGAATACTATATCGCACCTGCAACTATTAAAGTTGATGATAAAGGTGAAATTGTAAATGAAAGGGAAACTGTCAGATATCAAACTGATACTATGATGGTCCCAAAAGAAAAAATCGATTATATGGATGTTTCTCCACAACAAGTAATTTCGATTACTACAAGTGGTATTCCATTCCTAGAACACGACGATGGTAAACGTGCTTTAATGGGTGCGAACATGCAACGTCAAGCAATTCCATTATTAAAGGCTGAAGCTCCTTTAGTGGGTACGGGAATTGAAGCAACTGCTGCTAAAGACTCTGGGGCTGTAGTTATTGCTAAAGCTGATGGAGTAGTAGATTATGTTGATGCTAAGAAAATTATCGTTAAAAATGCTAAAGGTACTGACACTTATTACTTAGATGGTTTTGAAAAGAGTAATGCGGGTACTTGTTATCATCAAAAACCAATTGTGGCTAAAGGTGATAAAGTTACTAGAGGTATGGTAATTGGTGATGGCCCAAGTACTGACCAAGGTGAAATGGCATTAGGTAAAAACGTTACAGTTGCATTTGTAAACTATGATGGATATAACTATGAAGATGCTGTTGTACTAAACGAAAGATTAGTTAAAGATGATGCTTATACATCAATCCACATTAAAGACTATGAAATCGAATGTCGTGATACTAAACTTGGTACTGAAGAATTTACAAGAGATATTCCAAATGTTTCAGAAGAAGCTCGTAAGAACTTAGATGAAAATGGTATTATCCGTATTGGTACTGAAGTTAAAGATGATGATATATTAGTAGGTAAAGTTACACCTAAAGGTATGGCTGAACTTACTTCAGAAGAAAAATTATTACACGCTATCTTTGGTGAAAAAACTCGTGAAGTTAGAGATACTTCATTAAGAGTTCAACACGGTGGCGGCGGAATTGTTCATGATGTACAAATTCTTACTAAAGAAAATGGTGATGAACTTCCAGCTGGTGTAAGTAAGAAGATTCGTGTGTATATTGCTCAAAAGAGAAAAATCTCTGTCGGAGATAAAATGGCAGGTCGTCACGGAAATAAAGGTGTTATATCTTTAGTTTTACCTGAAGAAGATATGCCATACATGGAAGATGGTAGAACTGTTGATGTTTTACTTAACCCACTTGGAGTTCCATCTCGTATGAACATTGGACAAATCCTAGAGTTACATTTAGGTATGGCTGCTAAGGAACTTAATATTCATGTAGCTACTCCAGTATTTGATGGAGCTAAGAGAAGTGAAATTATTGAAGCTTTAGAAGAAGCTAATTTACCTACAGATGGTAAAATGACTTTATACGATGGTCGTACTGGTGAACCATTTGATAATAAAATCGCTGTTGGTGTTATGTACATGATTAAACTTGACCACATGGTTGATGATAAGTTACATGCTCGTTCAACTGGTCCATATTCATTAGTTACACAACAACCTTTAGGAGGTAAAGCTCAATTTGGTGGACAACGTTTCGGAGAAATGGAAGTTTGGGCATTATATGCTTATGGTGCGGCTAATATTCTTCAAGAAATGATGACTATTAAATCAGACGATGTTACTGGTCGTGTTAAAGTTTATGAAGCTTTAGTTAAAGGTGAAGAATTACCTAAATCAGGAGTTCCGGAAAGCTTTAGAGTTGTTATTAAAGAGTTCCAAGCCCTTGGACTTGACATTACAGTTTTGAATGATAAAGGTGAATTTGTTGAACTTAAAGATTTAGAGGAAGCTGAAAAAGATAGTTATGTTGTTGAATCTGATTTAGAAAGTGAAATTTTGAGAGCTAAAAACGAAAGTGAAAATTTAGATACAGAATTATCTAATGAACTTGAAAATGAAGAAATAGAAGAAGAATTAGCTGAAGAGGATTTTGAATCTGATGAGGCTGAAGATTTTGAAGATGCTTTAGAATCAGAGGAAGAATTAGAAGAAATTTTGGAAGGGGAGGATAAGTAATGGATGCAAATAGTTTTGAAGGATTAAGAATTGCCATTGCCTCACCTGAAAAAATCCGTTCTTGGTCTTATGGTGAAGTTAAAAAAGCAGAAACTATGAATTACCGTACTTTAAAACCAGAACGTGATGGACTATTCTGTGAGAAAATTTTTGGTCCAACTAAAGATTTTGAATGTGCTTGTGGAAAGTACAAAAGATTAAGATATAAAAATATTATTTGTGATAGATGTGGAGTAGAAGTTACTAAAGCTAAAGTACGTCGTGAACGTATGGGACACATTGAACTTGCTACTCCAGTGTCTCACATTTGGTTCTTTAAAGGAGTACCTTCTAGAATGGGATTAATTTTAGATATGTCTCCAAGAGAACTTGAAGAAGTATTATACTTTGTTTCTTATGTTGTTTTAGATCCAGGTGACACCCCACTAGAGAAAAAACAAACTATAAGTGATAGAGAATACCGTTCTTATTTAGAAAAATATGGAAATTCATTTAGAGTAGGTATGGGTGCTGAAGCTATTAAGGAACTTTTAAAAGAAGTTGACTTACAAGCTGAAGTTGACGCTATTAAAGCTGAAATAGATGAAATTAAAGATACATCTAGTCAAAAGCGTGTAAGATTAATTAAACGTTTAGATGTTTTAGATGCATTCTTAGAATCAGGTAATAAACCAGAGTGGATGATTTTGGATGCCCTTCCAGTTATTCCACCTGAACTTAGACCTATGATTCAATTAGATGGTGGTAGATTTGCGACAAGTGACTTAAATGATTTATATCGTCGTGTTATTAACCGTAATAACCGTCTTAAAAAATTAATTGATTTAGGTGCGCCTTCAATCATTATTCAAAATGAAAAACGTATGCTTCAAGAAGCAGTTGATGCGTTATTTGATAATGGTCGTCGTGGTAAAAATATAACTGGACCTGGTAATAGACCTTTAAAATCACTTTCTAGTATGCTTAAAGGTAAACAAGGACGTTTCCGTCAAAACTTACTAGGTAAACGTGTTGACTATTCAGCTCGTTCAGTTATCGTTGTTGGACCATCACTTAAAATGTATGAGTGTGGTATTCCAAAGGAAATGGCTTTAGAATTATTTAAACCACATGTAATTAATGGTTTAGTAACTAAAGAAATTGCTTCTAATATTAAAGCGGCTAAAAGAATGATTGAAAATCAAGATGAAAGAGTATGGGACATTGTTGAGGAAAAAATTAAAGAACATCCAGTTCTACTTAACCGTGCACCAACCTTACATAGACTTGGTATTCAAGCGTTTGAACCTAAATTAATTGAAGGTAAAGCTATTAGACTTCATCCACTTGTTTGTACGGCATTTAATGCGGACTTCGATGGAGACCAAATGGCTGTACACGTTCCAATTAGTGAAGCTGCACAAGCTGAAGCTAGAATTTTAATGTTAGGTGCGAATAATATCTTATCACCTAAAAATGGTGAACCAATTACCACTCCTTCACAAGATATGGTACTTGGAAACTACTATTTAACTATGGAAAAAGCTGGATTAGATGGTGAGGGCAGAGTATTTAAAAACAGTAATGATGCGATTATGGCTTATCAAAGAGGCGAAATCACATTACATACACATATTGCTTTACCAGTAAAATCATTTACTCATAAGATTTTCCCTGATAAATATATGGATAAATATTTAGTAACTACACCTGGTAAATTAATATTTAATGATGTATTCCCTGATACTTTCCAATATGTAAATGATGGTAGTGATGAGAATATTAAAAATATTACACCTGCTAAATATTTCATTGATAAAGGTAAAAATATTCCTGAAGAAATTAAGGCTATGCCTGTTACTAAGGCGCTTAATAAAGGTGCGCTTAGTTCATTAATTTCTGAAATTTATAAACGTTATCAAACTACTGAAACTTCAGTGATGCTTGATGCGATTAAAGACTTAGGATTTAAATATTCAACTTTATCTGGTATCAGTTTCTCTATTGCTGACGTTGAAGAAAGTAGTATTAAAGAGGAAGTTGTTACTAAAGCTCAAGAAAAAGTTGATGCAATTAATAAACAATTTAAACGTGGTCTTATTACTGATCAAGAAAGATATGACCGTGTTATTGAGACTTGGTTTAAGGCTAAAGATGACGTATATGATGATTTAGAAAAATGGCTTAAGGATCATCCTGATTCATCAATTAGTATGATGATTGATTCTAAAGCTCGTGGATCTATTAAGGAATACGGACAACTTGCAGGTATGCGTGGTATCATGAATAAGCCTACAGGTGATTATGTAGAAATTCCTATCTTATCTTCATTTAGTGAAGGTGTGACAGTATCTGAATTCTTTACATCTACTCACGGAACTCGTAAGGGTGCGGTTGATACGGCTCTTAAAACAGCTGATGCTGGATATTTAACAAGACGTCTAGTTGATGTTGTTCAAGATGTTATCGTAAGAGAAGATGACTGCGGAACTGATAGTGGAATTATGGCAACTGAAATTTTAAATACTGATGGTACTTTAATTGAATCTTTAGAAGAACGTATTACTGGTAGATATACTGCTAAGAAAATTGTTCATCCAGAAACTAAAGAAGTATTATATGACAAAGATACTTATATTACTGAGGCAATTGCTGAAAAAATTGTTAAAGCAGGAATTACTAAAGTTCCAATCAGAAGTGTTCTAACTTGTAGAACTGAACATGGTGTTTGTAAAAAATGTTATGGTCGTAACTTAGCTACTGGTTTTGAAGTTGAAATCGGTGAAGCTGTTGGTATCATGGCTGCTCAATCAATCGGAGAACCTGGTACACAACTTACAATGAAGAACTTTAATACTGGTGGAGTTGCCGGTGGAGAAGATATCACACAAGGTTTACCTCGTGTACAAGAAATCTTTGAAGCTCGTAATCCTAAAGGTAAAGCGACTATCTCTGAAATCAATGGTG
This sequence comes from uncultured Mycoplasmatota bacterium, assembly GCA_947642475.1. GTDB lineage: Bacteria > Bacillota_I > Bacilli_A > RF39 > UBA660 > Coprosoma. Next base: position 19,411 of record CANRSQ010000008.1, on the reverse strand, counting down.
TTGTTACTGAAATCATTGATGAAGGTGGACATTATAAAATTAAAGTTAAAAATGATGTTGAAACAAGAGAACATTCTACTAACTATGGTGTAGATGTTATTGTTGAAGCAGGACAAGAAGTTAAAGCTGGAGAAAAATTAACTAAAGGTGCGATTAACCCTAAAGAATTATTAGTGGTTACTGATCCTATAACTGTTCAAGAATATATCTTAGATGAAATTCAAAAAGTTTATCGTTCTCAAGGTGTTGAGGTTAGTGATAAACATATCGAAGTTATTGCTAAACGTATGATTTCTAAGATTAAAATTGTTCTTTCAGGTGATTCATTATTCTTACCTGGTACGATGGTTGATATTAACCACTTTACTGATGAGAATAAGAAACTTATCCTTGAAGGTAAACGTCCGGCTACAGGTAAACCAGTATTACTTGGTATTACTAAAGCTTCTCTTGAAACTGATTCATTCTTATCAGCAGCTTCATTCCAAGAAACTACTCGTATCTTAACTGATGCAGCTGTTCATGGAAAAGTTGATCACTTAAACGGATTAAAAGAAAATGTTATCATTGGTAAGTTAATCCCTGCTGGTACAGGCGCTAAACAATATCGCGAAAGTGAATATTCTTTAGAAAATGAATTATTAAAAGAAGAGCCTTTGGAAGCTCTTGAACAAGAACTAATGGATTAATTCCATTAGTTTTTTTATATGCAAAAATGGAAAATCTGCATGATTTATGGTGCAGATTTGTTAAATTTGCGAGTTTTTTTGTGCAAAAAAAGAAGTTTTGCAAAATCGCAATTTTTTTCGTTTTCTTGCAGGAATTCGAGGTACTTTTACCGTATATTATATATGAGACGGTAAAAAAGCTAGGTTTCAACCTCCGGATGAAAGGAGGTGATATTTATGAATACTGTAGGAGGAAAACATGGAGTATTTGATAATACTTGTGATTCTTTTAGTTTTACTAAGAGATACTCCCAAAAAGCAGTAGGCAAAAAAACCTAGCTTAAGCTAGGAAACCAAATCGGAGGTTTGGGCCTAGTGGCCGCCTCACTAAGTTTATTTTATCATATTTAAATATATTATGCAAGAAAGGAGAAAAATATGAAAAAATTATTAGTTTTATTTGTGATGTTATTTGGTATGAGTAATGTTTATGCTTTGGAGTATTCAGATTATTCTGATTTTAGTGAGTATACTGATAAATATGTTCAAGGTGATGACTTAACGGATGTTAAAGTTGAAAGAAGATATAAATATTACAAATACGAAAAAGAATTAGGGGGTTATGGTGAGAACGACTCACTGGATTATCCTTATTTTGATAAGGATGATTACATTTATACAGAATATTCGAATGTTAGTTTGGACAAGCCTGAGATTAAAGAGGGGCGTGTTATTGAAACTGTTTTGGGGCATCATTATAGTAAAATAAAGGATATTAATTTTATTTTGTTTCATATTTCAATGGGCTTTGCGGTTTTAGATGATTTTGAAGTTTTATATAAGGGAGAACCTATTGATTACGATACCGAATTTACTAAAGCGACTAGTGATTTTAAAATTGAACAAGAGGGCTCAATTCTGTTAAGGTTTGCTGATAAAATTGATATTAGATATATAACGGTTTCTTTTAATGTTATAGAGGCAGGTGGAAATTTAACTTCTATTGGCATTACTACGGGTTATGATGATGAAAAATATACTTATTATTCTTATAATAGATCAGCAAATACTAGTGTTTATTGGAAACCGCTTGATTTACCTGGATATGCAAGTAGTTATGAGGATTACTATTCAGAAGAATTATCACCGATTGGTAGGGCTTGCAGGCATATAGACGATGTTACTTTATATAAATATAAGGATATTATGTATCATAATTATAATTTAATTAAGATTTATTCGGATGATTATTTGAGTGAACCTTTTGAAGATTATATTTATAGAGATGAATCGATGTTTAAAGATTTTTATGCTTTTAGAACGAGAACTATTATATTTGATGAACCAAAAGCGATTGAGAGTGTGGTAGATGATCCTGTGAATACAGTTGCCACTGATAATTTGAATAATAATTTTGTTCAAAAGGAAGTATTAGATAAAACAGATAGTGTTTATCAAATACCGGAAAAGGCAATATATTATCCAGTTAATATTAATAAAATAGAGGATTTAAAAGAGGTAAATATGTTTAAGGTTATTTATCCGTTTATTTTGATATTTATTATCTTGGTCATATTAATTCTAGTTTTGTCGAAACTGTATAAAAAGAAAAAGGAATGTGTTAAAGTATGATGGGTGATGATATGCTGGAAATAGATATAAGACCAATAAGAGGTGTCTTATTTGTAAGACTAAAGGGAAAACTAAATAAAAATAATATAGACAAATTAGAAACGGAAGTTATTAAGTTTCAGAAGAAGGTTGGTATTAAAAATATTGTTTTTAATATTAATGAACTTGATGATATTGATGACTTTGGTAAATATGCATTAATTAGCAGTTTTAATTTATGTATGAAAAATAAAGGTCAAAGTTTAATTTGTCTAGGTGATAATAAAGAAATGTCAGATAAATTAAAAGATGTTTTTTCTAAATTTAATTTTGTTTCTGATGAACTAGCTGCGGTAAATTTGATAAATTCATAGGAGGAGATATGGAAGATATTGCAGCAATAATTATAGAAAATGAAAATTTGATTTACAAACTTTCTAGTTATTTTCCTTATTATCAGGATAAAGATGATTTATATCAAGCTGGGTGCAAGGGCATGATTGAGGCTTATAACAGGTATGATGAGTCTAAGGGTGTAAAATTTACATCTTATGCTTATTCTTATATTTTAGGAGAAATGAAGAAAGTTGTGAGAGAAGATAAAAGTATAAAAATTAGTAGAGATATTAATAGTTTAAGTAATAAAATAGAAAAAGCTAGAGCTTTATTGTCACAAAAGCTTATGCATGAACCTAGTGTTTTAGAATTAAGCGATTATTTAGAAATTCCTGAATATTATGTGGTGGAGGCTTTAAATAGTAAGGTTAGTTTAAAAAGTATTGATAGCAATGTTGGTGATACTAATATGATGCTTCATGAAATTATAAGTAGACCTGATGTGGATATTAATGATTTGATATTTTTGAAAACTGAACTTGAAAATTTAGGAGAACCTGAAAGATCTATTATGATTAATAGATATTATGAAGATATGACACAAAGTGAGGTCGCTAGAACGATTGGACTTAGTCAAGTTGATGTTTCTAGAAGAGAGAAGAAGGTACTTACTAAACTTCGAAGTGAATTGACTTTTACACATAATTAAATTATAATTAAAAATAGGTGAAGTGTATGAATAATAAAGGTTTTACTTTAATTGAATTAATTATGGTAATTTTAGTTTTAGGAATAATTGCTTTAATAACTGTTCCAACAGTTAATTCTATTATTAGGAATTCTAAGGAAAAATCATATAATAATCAAATTAAATTGATTGAAGATACGGCACGTACTTATATGTCTAATCATTCTTTAGAGCTTCCAAGTCAAAGTGTTGGTTCTAGTACTTGTGTTAATGTTGAACAGCTAAAAAAAGATGGTCTTTTATCTAATGATGATATTATAAACCCGAATTATAAAAAAAATAGTGATGTGGAAACTGAAAGATATGAAGTTTTAAATGGCTCTGTTAATATATCATGGAGCGGTTCAAAATATGTTTATGAATATTCTGTTAATAAATGTGAGGAGCTAAAATAGCTTCTTTTTATTGTATAAATTAACTTAAAATTATCTCGCAATAAAATTACCTTTTTTTTGATATAGTGTATAAGGTGAAATAGAATGAGAAGAAGAAAAAGAAAAAATAAACAAATGAAATTTATAATGATAACAAGTTTAAGCTTATTATTTATTTTAGCAGTAGGGTATGCCGCTTTTAGTACTAATTTAAACATAACTGCAAAAGGAAATATATTGGAAAAAAGTAGAGTAATAAAAAGTTGGTCAGATTCAAGCGATGAAGATTTCCATACAGACTTTTATAGAGAAAATATTATAACTGCTACCTTCTTAGACACTAATAAAGTTCCGGATAATGCAATTGATAGTTGGGATGTATCAGAGGCTAGAGATGGAGGGGTTATGGCATATGTTACAGAAAGTTCTACTGGAGCAGGAAAATATGATTTATTTATAGGTGCAACTAGGGGTGTTGTTGCTAACGAAGATAGTAGTAATTTTTTCTTTAATTTTACTAACATTATTTCAATAGAATTTAACGGTAATTTTGATACTAGTAATGCAGTTAATATGGAGCAAATGTTTCGGCTATGTACTAGTTTAATTCAATTAGATTTAAGTAGTTTTGATGTTGGCAATGTAACTAATATGACTGCTATGTTTAATTTTTGGTCAAGTGAGCAAAATAGGAGTCTTGATTCTTCACTAACTACTATTATATTTGGTAAAAATTTTAATACAATTAATGTTACAAGTATGCATAGTATGTTTGCCGGAGCGAATAAGTTAATAAACTTAGATTTGTCTTCGTTTAATACAAGCAATGTTGTGGATGCGTATCACATGTTTTATCTTTGTACTAATTTAGTTAATTTAGATATTAGTAATTTTGATACTGTTAATATGCTTAATATGCAGGGTATGTTTCAATCTTGCAGTAATATAAAAACATTAAATTTATGTAATTTTAATACAAAAAATGCAACTAATATGAGTTATATGTTTTTAGAAACTTCGAGCCTTGAAAAAGTATATGTGGGTTCAAATTGGGTAACTACAAATTCTACAACTAATGGGATGTTTACTAATAGTGGCATATCAAATGTAACAATAGGACAGTGTAGATAAAATGATATAGGAAATGTTTAAAGATTATTAATATATTTATGTTAAAGTATAATTTTTATACTTTTTTCTTTTGTAATAAATATAATTTATTGGAGGGATTATATGTATGAATTAATGAGTTTGCCATATCCTTATGATGGACTTGAACCGGATATTGATGAAGAAGTTGTAGATATTCATTATAACAAACATCATAAAGGATATGTTGATAATTTGAATAAGGCTTTAGCTAAGAGTAATTATGATGGAAGATTTTCTTTAGATGAAATATCAAGTCATATTGATGAGTTTCCACTTCCTGATAGAGGTGATATTTTATATAATACTGGCGGAGTACTTAATCACAATTTATATTGGAATAGTATGAGTGAGAATAAAAGTAATCCAAGAGGCAATTTACTTAATAAGATAAATATTCAATATGGTAATTTCGAAAACTTTAGAAAAGATTTTACTGATAGGGCTAAACATTTAGTTGGTTCTGGTTATACTTTTTTAGTAAGTAATAATAGGGGTGATTTAACAATAGTAAATATGATTAATCAAGAAACTCCACTTTCTTATAATTTAATACCTTTATTTACTATTGATTTATGGGAACATGCTTATTATTTACAATATAAAAATGATCGTAATAGTTATATAGAGAATTTTTGGAATAAGGCTAATTTTGATTATGCGAATAGATTATATGAACAAATAGTTGGTTAGGCTACGAGAAATCGTAGTTTTTTTTGCGAAAAATGCAACTTTTTTGGGTTTCTTGCAGGAATTCCTCTATAAAAAAACGTATATTATATATGAAGAATAAAAATGGGCTTAATTTTAAACAGATAAGGAGGTGTTAAAATGTGCAAAGTTGGTGATATCATAGTGGTTGACAAATATATTGGCGAAGATGGCAAACCTATAGGGAAGCATTCATTTATTGTTGTCAACGAGAATGCAGGAATTATTGAAGGATTAGAATATGATTTTGTAACAAATGTGATGTCTAGTTTTAAGAATTTAAAACATAAGACTAAAAAACTGAAGTTTAGAGAAAATTTGGGAATTGGCAATATGGATATAATATCAGATATCAAAATAAATAATAATAGTGGTTATGTAAAAGCTGATCAATTAGTTTATTTTAATAAAAGTAAACTAAATTATTATGTCTTAGGAAAATTAAATGAAGAATTTCTTGACGAGTTAATAAAATTAATTGTATCCTTAAATAAACAGGGTAAATTAAGAAATAATATTAATAATATAAAAGCTAGTAATACTACTAGTTAAAAAAATAGGCATTTAAACTTGAATTTTTCTGTTATTTTTAATATAATATCAGTAAGAAAAACGAGGTGACCAAAAATGTCAAAGAAAAAAAGGCCAAGTTTTCCTAAAGGATTTTTTCAACAATCTAGGCCAACTGTTACTAATGAAGAAACTTTTAAAGATATAATTCCTATTAAGTGGTCTAAAGAAGTTTTAGAAGGAAAGAAGAAGATAACTCTTTATTCAACAAAAGAAAAATAAATGAAAGATACTACGAGAAATCGTAGTTTTTTTGTATAAAAATTAAAAAATTTTCCATAATAAATTTGAGGAGGAAGTTTATGGAAAAAACAAAATATAAAAATTTAGTTACAAAACATTCACCAAAGGAAGATGTATTTTATAATGCGGTTATAGCTTTTATTACTGGAGGAATTATGGGAATAATTGGACAAGGCTTAATTGATTTTTATTCGTATTATTTGACTATTCCGACTAAAGAAGCAACTGTTTGTATGTTAGTTACATTAATATTTATGAGTTGTTTACTTACTAGTTTAGGATTTTTTGATAAATGGGTTAATTTTGCTAAATGCGGACTTATTATTCCGATAACTGGTTTTGCGCATGCAACTATGAGTGCAGCTTTAGAATATCGTAAGGAAGGTTTAGTTACGGGTATTGGGGCAAATATGCTTAAACTTTCTGGAGCGGTAATTATATTTGGGGTTGTTAGTGCATGGACGTTTAGTTTAATTAGACTTTTAGTGGGGGTGATTTAATGACTTTTAAATATAATAATGTTTATTTGAATGAAACAGCAACCGTAACTGGACCTTATGAGGGTAAGGGACCACTTTCAAAATATTTTGATCACAGTTATGAAGATTTTTATTTTGAGTGCAAAACATGGGAGCAGGCTGAAAGTAAATCTATAAGTGATGCGACTGATATTTTGCTTAATAAGGTTGGTATGACAAGATTTGATATTGATGTATTTGTCTCAGGTGATTTATTAAATCAAATGACGGCTTCTAATTATGCGGGAGCTGATATGCCAGCTGCTTATATTGGGGTTTATGCGGCGTGTGCGACTAGTACTTTAGGTTTAACAGTAGGCGCTAATTTGGTTGAAAGTAAACAGGCTTCTAGAGTTTTATGTGCGACTTCTTCACATAATAATGGGGCAGAAAAACAGTTTAGATATCCGGTAGAATATGGGGGCCCAAAACCTAAGACTACTACTTTTACTTCCACTGGTAGTGCGGTGGCTTTACTTTCTAATAAAAAAAGTGATATTAAAGTAGAAAGTGCGACTTTAGGTACGGTTATTGATTCTACGGTTAATGATGTATTTAATATGGGAGCGGTTATGGCTCCAGCGGCTGCGCATACTATTCATAAACATTTAACTGATACTGGACGAAGTGCGGAATATTATGATTTAATTTTAACAGGTGACTTAGGTATTTATGGTAAGGAGATTCTTAAGGAATATATGCAGGTAGAGTATGGAATTACTTTAAGAAATTATGATGATACTGGAATTATGCTTTATAATTTGAAAAAGCAACCTGTATATGCGGGGGCGAGTGGTCCAGCAACGGCACCTTTGGTTACTTATGGATATATTTTAGATCAGATGAAAAAGGGTAAACTTAGAAGAGTTTTACTTGTAGCAACAGGGGCTTTAATGAGTCAATCACTTACTAATCAAAAATTAACTGTTCCAGCAATTGCGCATGCTGTTAGTTTGGAGGCGATATAATGTTATATTTTAATGCATTTTTATTTGCTGGATTTGTATGTATGCTTGGACAAATTATTTTAGATAAGACTAAGCTTACGCCTGGACATATTACGGTTATATTTGTTGTGGTAGGAGCTTTTCTTGATGTTTTTGATATTTATGATAAATTAGTATTATGGGCTGGCGGTGGAGCGTTAGTTCCGATTACAAGTTTTGGACATATGCTTACTCACGGAGCTATTATGGGTTATAATGAGTTAGGCTTTATGGGATTATTTGTTGGTGCTTTTGATTTAACTTCTGCGGGTATATGTGCAGCTATTATATGTGCCTTCTTTATGTCTTTGATTTTTAAACCAAGAGATTAAAAATGACTAGTTAGATTTTCTAGCTAGTCTTTTTATTAATGATTTTTCTTTTTGTTTGTGTTTATTTATTATTTCTTCGCATGTTTTTATTTTATCTAATTCGTTATTTCTTTTTATTATTTCATATACGGTATTTAAGGCATTATAAAATTCTTTATTAGTAAATGGGGTAGTCGCGAAGTCATCTAGTGTATTTAATATAGATATCATTTCTTCTAAACTTCCATATTCTAAAAATTTATCAATAAATATCTTAAAATCATTATTGAAATAGGCGGTTTCTAATTCTTTTTTGTCATCAAACATGGTTTCTAGCATTAGACATATTGTGTAGTTGGCAATATAGCCTATATATTTAGAATCAAAAATTCGTTTATTTAATATTTCGGTATATCCTTCATTAAATCCGTAGAAAAATTTTTCGAAGTCATTGCTGGCAGAAAAACCGGTATAAGTATAATATCTATCGTGTATAGTAGATGCGGCGTGTAAAAACTCATGTGATAAAATATGTGGATTTTTATGATGCAAGATGATGGTGTTGGCGATAGGATCATAAGATCCTAATTCATTTAGAATATATTTTTTAATTCCTTCTTCATAATTAATTGTTAACGTATCTATATTTAATAAAAGTCTATGACAATTTTCTATACCGATATAATCGATTAGTTTGGTTATAAAATATGTAAGATTATAGTTTCTATTTAATGAATATATTAATTTTTCTATTTGATCATTGGTATATGGTAGTTTTAATTTTGAACTGGTTAGTTCTAATTCTGTAAGTATTTGTAATAATATCTTGTTACTTATTTCATAAAAATATTTAGTTTCTTCTATTTGCTTTAGCTTTGTTTGTTTTGTTAGATAAGCATATTCGTTTTCTTTTATTCTATCATACGCTATATATATTTCACTGATTAAAAGTGGAAGACATTGAAAGACTGTTAGTATATCCATAAATTTCACCATTAATTATTATAATGGATTTGTTTAAGTTGTCAATGTTGGGTGAGGGCGTTTACTGAAAATATGGAGCCAAACTGTGATGAAAACAGTTACTATTAAAATTAATAAGGCATCATAATAGAAATATCCAATATTATGGATTAATGATATTAAAATATCATTTACGGAAATACCGTTTATAAATGGTATATTAAAGGCTTTGATATTAGCTTCATAATTTAAATTGTGTGATGGGCTTAAGAATGTATTTAAAAATACGTAATTAGATCCATGTTTTATAATGATATTGGCTAGATAGGCAAATAGTATTTGAATCCAGAAAATGATAATGCCTTTATATGAAAATTTTGGTTTATAATGTTTGGTAATATAGACGCCATTAAATAGTAAGACTGAGTGATAGATATAACAATCTAATACGGTAAAACTTAAAAATGGATTTGGATCGGTTAGGGTTATGGCGGCTAGGCTAAATAGTATTCCGAATGGTCCTAGATAATCTAGAATAAATTCTTTTTTGGTTATGATATAAATTATTCCGATAAAAGAGTAAGTGAAACAAAGTTGAAATGAGAGGTCACTATTTAATCTAAAATTATTAGTAGTTATTAAATAGATTACACGAAATATTTCAAGGGCAAATAAAATTATTAAACTTGTTTTTAGTATTTTATCATTTTTCTTTAGTTTAAAGGCCCATAAAATTGGTATAATGATAAAGGTAAAAATGATAAATAAATGTCTAAAGGAATACATTGCCATATTACCACCTTCTATGTTTATTGTATGCTTATTTTATGGTTATTTTATGTTTGCTTTATGGGAAAGTTATGTTTTATATTGACAAACGCATGTTCGTGATAGTATAATGGGTTTGTATATTAAAAAGGTATTGACAGGTGTGGTATAATAGCTTATGAAACATGGTGGTTAGATGGATAATAAAGAAGTGATTGCTTACAAGGTATTTTATAAGGGCCTTATTAATAGATATGGTAAAAAGTTTGAAACTTTAAAAATATACAGTGTTCAAGGAAAAATACAATGGGGAAATAATGGAAAAGGTTTTCATATGTGTAGCTACCCTGAAGATTGTTTTCGTTATTTTGAAAGTGATGCTGATTTGGTTTTGGCTAAGGTTAGAGGATTTGGACATTTATATTCAGTTGATGATAATTATAATGGTTATTATGATATGTATGTTTGTGAGTCTATGGAAATTTTAGAGGTGTATAACCGTGAGGAAATTATTAATATAATGCTTGGCTTAGATTATGATCGAGTTAGGAAATTTTTAATTACGAATGATCTTTCTCCTATGGAAATAGAATTGTTTAAGGATGCTTATAAGAATGATAATGATGTTTTAGATGTGATTAGTTATCATCAAGAAGGGGAAAAAGAAGTTTATGTAAAGAAAAGAGGGATGTATAATGGATGAAATTATTGTTAAAGGGGCGAGAGAAAATAATTTAAAGAATATAGATATTACTTTACCTAAGGATAAATTAATTGTTATGACTGGTGTTAGTGGAAGTGGTAAAAGTAGTTTGGCTTTTGATACGATATATGCCGAAGGTCAAAGAAGATATGTTGAGAGTTTAAGTGCTTATGCTAGACAGTTTTTGGGTGGTAGTGAAAAACCTTTGGTTGATAGTATTGAGGGGTTAAGTCCATCTATTAGTATTGATCAAAAAACTACACATAAAAACCCTCGTAGTACAGTTGGAACAGTTACGGAAATATATGATTATTTAAGATTATTATATGCGCGTATTGGTGTACCTTATTGTCCTAATCATCATATTCCTATTTCTTCACAAAGTATTGAAGAGATGGTTAATGATATTTTGAGGCTTGATGAGGGAACGAAAATTAGGGTTTTAGGTCCAGTGGCTGCTTTAGAAAAAGGTACACATAAAGATTTACTTGATGATTTGCGCAAAGACGGCTATGTTAGAGTAGTTATTGATGAAGAAGATTATGATTTATCAGAAGACATTGTTTTAGAGAAAAATAAAAAACATACGATTGAAGTTGTTGTTGATAGATTAGTTATTAAAGATGAGGTTAGAAGTCGTTTATATGAAGCAGTTGAAATGGCGGCCCGACTTGGAAAAGGCAAAGTTTTAATTGATGTTATAGGTGGGGAAAAGATTTTGATGAGTGAAACTTATGCTTGTCCTCTTTGTGACTTTTCTTTACCTGAACTTGAACCTAGAATGTTTTCTTTTAATGCACCTTATGGTGCTTGCCCTGATTGTAAGGGTCTTGGTATTAAGTATAAAATTGATGAGGATTTAGTTATTCCTGATAAGGAACTTAGTATTAATGAAGGTGCGATTAAAGTTATTAATAATAGCGATGACAACAATATTATGTTTACGAACTTACAGACTGCTTGTGAACATTATGGTATTGATATGGATAAGCCTATCAGTAAACTTACTAGAAAAGAACTTGATATTGTTTTATATGGTACTAATGATATTTTAACTTTTAATTATACTTCTAAGGCGGGTAATACAAGAACTAGTAAAGGTGTTTATGAAGGTATTATTACTAATTTAGAACGCCGATATATGGAAACTAAAAGTACTTGGATTCGTGAGTGGATTGAAAATTACATGACTGAGCTTGAATGTCCTACTTGTCATGGTGCTAGACTTAATAATAGTGTTTTAGCGGTTTTAGTTGGTAAGAAAAATATTTATGAACTTACAGAATTAAGTATTAAAGATATTAATATTTTCTTTGATAAAATCAAACTTACTAAACAAGAGGCTGAAATATCTGAACTTATTATTAAAGAAATTAAATCTAGACTGGAATTTTTGATTAATGTTGGTCTTGAATATTTAACTTTATCACGTGAAGCGGGAACTTTATCTGGTGGGGAAGCGCAGCGTATTAGATTAGCTACGCAGATTGGTTCTAGATTAACTGGCGTTTTATACGTTTTAGATGAACCTTCTATTGGACTACATCAAAGGGATAATCAAAGATTAATTGATTCTTTGAAGGAAATGCGTGATTTAGGTAATACGTTGATTGTTGTTGAACATGATACTGATACGATGTTAGCGGCTGATTATTTAGTTGATATTGGTCCTAAAGCTGGTGTTCATGGTGGGCGTATTATGGCAGAAGGAACGCCTGAAGAGGTTATGAAAAATCCAAATAGTTTAACTGGTAAATACTTAACTGGTGAAGAGAAAATTGAAGTACCTTCTAAGAGAAGAGCCGGTAATAAAAAATATTTGGAAATTAAGGGTGCCTCTGAAAATAATTTAAAAAATGTGAATGTTAAATTTCCACTTGGCAAGTTTATTTGCGTAACTGGGGTAAGTGGAAGTGGTAAGAGTACTTTAGTTAATGAAATTTTATATAAAGCTGTTGCTAACAATTTATATAGAGTTAAAACTAAGCCAGGTAAATTTAAATCTATTAAAGGTTTAGAAAATATTGATAAGGTAGTGGATATTTCACAAGCTCCAATTGGTAGAACGCCTAGAAGTAATCCGGCAACTTATACTGGTGTATTTGATGATATTCGTGATGTTTTCACAAATACTAAAGAAGCTAAAATGCGTGGTTATGATAAGGGAAGATTTTCATTTAATGTTAAAGGCGGCCGTTGTGAGGCTTGCTGGGGTGATGGTGTTAAGAAAATTGAGATGCACTTTTTACCTGATGTTTATGTTCCTTGTGAGGTTTGTCATGGAACTCGTTATAATACGGAAACTTTACAAATTAAATATAAAGGGAAAAATATTTATGATGTTTTAGAGATGACTGTTGAAGAGGCTTTAGAATTTTTTGAAAATGTTCCTAAGGTTAAAAATAAATTACAGGTTTTAATGGATGTTGGACTTTCTTATATTAAGTTAGGTCAAAGCGCACCTACTTTATCTGGTGGAGAAGCGGCACGTGTTAAACTTGCTAAAGAGCTTCAGAAAAAACCTACGGGTAAGAGTTTATTTATTTTAGACGAACCTACTACTGGTCTTCATAGTGATGATATTAAAAAGTTACTTGTTATTTTAAATAGAATTGTGGATAATGGCGATACTGTGCTTGTTATTGAACATAATTTAGATGTTATTAAAGTAGCAGATCATATTGTTGATTTAGGTCCTGAAGGTGGAGATAACGGCGGAACTATTGTGTTTGCTGGAACACCTGAAGAGTTAGTGGATGTTAAGGAAAGTTATACTGGACAGTTTTTAAAACCTTATTTGAAGTAGTATAGAGAGAAAAATTGCTGAAAAAATGCAATTTTTTTTGTTTTCTTGCAGGAATTTGGTATAGAAAAATCGTATATTACATATAGAGGGGCAATTTATTTTATTTTTTTATTATGTTAGAGAAGGAGATGTTAAGATGAAAGAAAAAGAATTAGAAGTTGGTTGTAATGTTTTTGAAACTATTAAAAATATTGATGAGAATGGTTGTGAGTTTTGGTATGCGAGAGAATTAATGGTTGTATTAGAATACTCAAAATGGGAAAATTTTCATAAGGTAATAAAAAAGGCAATGATTGCCTGTAACAATAGTAAAAACAATACTTTAGACCATTTTCCTGAGGTCAGGAAAACGGTAGAAATGCCGAGTAATGCAAAGCCTAAGCATATAGTAGATTATAAACTATCTAGATATGCGTGTTATTTAATCGTTCAAAATGGTAATCCTAAAAAAGAAGTAATTGCGTTAGGTCAAACTTATTTTGCTATTCAAACTAGAAAACAAGAGATTAGTGAAATGGAATATGACTTGCTAACAGAAGATGAGAAAAGATTTTATCAAAGAAATTTAACTAAAAAGGGTAATTATTCATTAAATAGGACGGCTAAAAATGCTGGGGTTAGAAACTTTGATAAGTTTCATAATGCTGGTTATAAAGGTTTATATAATGGTGAGACAGCAAATGATATTGCTAGAAGGAAGGGACTTAGGTATAGGGAGGATATTTTAGATAATATGGGCAGTGTGGAACTAGCCGCTAATTTGTTTAGAATAACGCAAACTGAACAAAAATTAAAAATGGATAATGTTAAAGGAGAAAATAAGGCAATTAATACACATTATAATATGGGAAAAGATATTAGAACTTTTATTGAAGGGCAAGGTGGGATTATGCCAGAACAGTTACCTACGCCGAAAAGAAGTTTAAAAGAAATAGAAAGACGCAATTTTAGTGATGTTATGACAAAACATTTGGATGAAAAATAATTTGCCAAATTATGTAAAAAATATTTTTATTTTAAGGTAATCATTCATAAATATGATATACTTTAATTATAGAAAAGGTGATTTTATGAGTAAAAATATTGAAATGATAAAATCTTTTTTTAAGGTAATACGTGGTATTGATGAGGATGTTGTTATTCCTGATATGTATGCAGCTAGTGTTTTTGAAATAGATTATGATTATCTTCATAAAAGAGGTATATATAATTTGATTTTTGATATTGATAATACAATACTTCCTGTAAATGGAATGGATGTTTCTAAAGAACTTCAAAATTTATTTGCTGATCTTGATAAAAGAGGTTTTAATATTTTGATTGTATCTAATAATACTAAAGAAAGGGTAATTCCAGTGGCTTATAAGCTGGAAACTGGCTATTTATTTAAAGCTGATAAACCTAAAAAAGAAGCTTTTGAAAAAGCGCTTATTACTTTAGATAGTAATAGAGAAAATACAGCGATGATTGGAGATCAAATGCTTACTGATATTAAGGGCGCGAATGAATTTGGAATTTACAGTGTTTTAGTAGATCCTGTTGGTGATAAATATGATTTTAAAACTGGAACTAGTAGAGTTTTACAAAATATTATGACTAAGAAATTAAATAAAAGAAAAAAGTTTACGGTAAATAGTTATTATAACAATAAGGAGGAAAGATAGTATGACACCGCATAATGAAGCTAAAAAAGGTGAGATTGCTTCAAAGGTTTTAATGCCTGGCGATCCAATGCGTGCAAAATATATTGCAGAAAAGTTTTTAACTGATGTTAAGTTAGTAAATAAGGTAAGAGGAATGTATGCTTATACTGGAACTTATGAGGGAACTGAAATTACGGTTATGGGTTCTGGAATGGGAATTCCAAGTATTGGTATTTATGCTTATGAGTTATTCAAATTTTATGATGTTAAGGAAATTATTAGAATTGGTTCTGCTGGCGCTAATGATCCTTCTTTAAAGTTGCTTGATGTTGTTTTAACTAATAAGGTTTATAGTTCTAGTAATTTTGCTTTAGATATTAATCAGGAAGATTGTCATTTTGTTTTACCTAGTGAGGAACTTAATGAAAAAATAATTAAGGTTGCTAAAGAAAATGATGTTAATTTGCATGTTGGAATGACTTGTAGTAGTGATGTTTTTGATGCTTATATAACTGATTTAGAGACTTATTTAAGCAGTTTACCTGAGGGTATTTTATCTACGGAAATGGAGGCTTTTGCTTTGTGTTATTTGGCTAAAATGTTTGACAGAAAAGCTACTTGTTTGATGACTATTGTTGATTCTAAGTATACTTCTTCAGTTGTTAGTACTGAGGATAGGGAAAAGTCGCTTGATACAATGATTAAACTTGCTTTAGATGCTATAAAATAGGTAAAAAAAGATATAATAATAAAGAGGTGATTTGATGGAATATACTAAAAAGGAAATGGGAAATTATAATTTATATTTTGTGAAAACTAACAAATTTAAAACAATACATGTTTCTTTTAATTTTGGTAAGGAAAGAACTAAGGAAGATGAAGTATACGGGGTAATTCTTTTTAAGGTGTTACTAAATGGAACTAATGATTATCCTGATTTAGATGATTTATGCCGTAAAAGAATGAGCATATATAATCCATCTGTTAGAATGGGTAGTGAAACTACGGGTCTTGATAGAATAATTTATTTGGATACTGTTTTTGCAGATGAAAAATATACGGAAAAGGGTATGAATAGGGAAAGTATTGAGTTTGCTTTATCGCATATATATAATCCATTAGTTAAAGATGGGGCTTTTGAAGAAAAGTCTTTTGAACTTGCGAAACATGATTATATTGAAAGGATGAAAAGGATAAAGGATGATCCAGACCGTTATTGTAAGGAACGTGTATGGGAGGAGATGGATATTTATCCTAATGGTGAATTTGATATTGATGGTTGTATTAAATTTGCGGAAAAGTTAAGCTCTAAAGATTTATATGAGTATTATCAAACTTTATTTACGGAAAATAGTTTAGATATTTTTGTTGTTGGTAATACTGATGAGGATAAAATTACTGATATTATTGATAATGCGATTAAAGGTGATTTTAAGAAGAGCCGTAAAGAACATTATATTAATAGGGATGCTAATGAACTTAAGGTTATTACGGAAACTTCGGATACAGAGCAAAGTAAATTAGCTATTGGGCTTAGATATGAGGATTTAACTGATTTTGAGCGTAAGTATGTGTCTTTAGTTTATAACAATATTTTAGGCGGTGGCTGGACTAGTAAATTAAATAGAGTAGTTAGGGAAGAAAATTCACTTTGTTATTATGTTTATGCGACTAGAAGAATACCTTTTGGTGTTTCGTTTATTTTTGCTGGTATTGATGCTTCTAATTATGATAAAACTATCGATTTGATTAAAGAACAAATGAAAAATATGGAAAGCTTTATTAGTGAAGAAGAATTACAAAGAGTAAAGGATGTTTATTACAATGCGTTAGTTTCGATAGAGGATAGTCAATCTTCAATTTTAAATAATGTTATGGGTATGGTGTTTGACGATACTGACAGTATTTCTGATAGAAGAAAGAATATGGAGAAGGTTACTTTAGACGATGTTAAGAGGGTGGCTGAAAAGGTAAAAATGGAAGTTATATATTTATTGGAAGGAGGTCAAGGTAATGGAAAAGAAAACTTATAAAACTATTGACTTGGATGTTTATGAAGAAACTTTGGACTGTGGTCTTAAGGTGTTTGTTTGTCCAATGGATAGGCATGATGCTTTAGCGAAAATAACTACTCATTATGGGAGTGGAATTATTTCGTTTAAACCGCATTTAAAAGATGAATTTACGGAAATACCACTTGGAACTGCTCATTTTCTTGAACATAAGATGTTTGCGAAAGAAGATGGTAGTGATATTATGAGTATTTTTCAGCTAAATGGAGCAAATAGTAATGCTTATACTTCTAATCATGTTACTAGTTATTATTTTGAATCTCCTAGTAAGTTTTTTGATAATTTAAAGGTTTTACTAGATTTAGTTACAAAACCATATTATACTGATGAAAATGTTGAAAAGGAAATGGGGATTATTGATCAGGAAATAAAGGCTGGGTTTGATGATCCTTATGAAGCAGCTTATCATTCGACAATGTTTAATACTTTTAAAAATTTACCTTATCGTTATCCAGTAGCTGGTTATACTGATAGTATTAAGGATATTACGCCTAATGTCTTATATGATTGTTACAATACTTTTTATCATCCATCAAATATATCTTTAACGATTACTGGTAATGTCAAACCTGATGAGACTATTAAGTTTATAAAGGAATACTATGATAAGTTAGATTATTCTAATAGACCGAATATTCAGATTAGGGAATATGATGAACCTTTAGAAGTTTTTAAAGAAGAGGAAGTTATTTATAAGGATGTTACTAATAATATTATAGAAAATGCTTATAAAGTTAGTTTTAAAAATAGCGATATGGATTTGGCTAAGGCGCTTGCCTATGTTTCAATTTATTTGAATATTAAATTTGGTGGCATTTCTAAATTTAATAAGGAAATTTATGAGGATAAAAATATTTTGCGTCCAGTTGGTTTTTGGAAAGATCTTTATGATGATTATTTACTTATTGATTTTAGTACCGAGGTAATAGAAACTCGTGATATTTTTGAAAGAATATATAATAATTTAAATGATAAGGAATTTAGCAAGGAAGATTTTGATTTGTTTTATAAAAATGCTTTAAAAGAGATAATTACAATGGCTGATAGTGTGGGTGCGGTAAATAATGTAATTGATTATCAGGTTAGAATGTATGGCAAAGTTTTATATGATTATTATAATATTTATAAAAATTTAAATTATGAAGAGTGTGTAAAGTTTATTGATTCTTTAGATTTTTCTAATAATACTAGAATTATTGTAACTAAGAAAAAAGATTAATTGATTTTTAAAGAAATTGCACAAAAAATGCAATTTTTTTCTTGTAAAAAAAGGAAATGGGGGTACAAATATCGTAGGATATATATGAGAGGGTAAAATATGCCTTCTTAAAACAGTCGTTGTTTGAAAGGAGACGATAATATGACTGAGACAAAATCTAAGTATGCTAGAGAAGATTTAGTAGAATTAGATAAAACCTGCAAGCTGATCCCGATTGTTTTTGATCCTTGTTTTAAAGGGATATTTCTATCAAATAAAAATGCTTTAAAAAGATTAATAATGTCATCTTTACATTTAGAAAAATTACCAGAAGATACAAAAATGACTTTTGGACCTAATGAATTACTAAAGGAAAATCATAAGGAGTATCAAAAGGTGATAGATATGCATGCAATACTGGATGATAATATGCATATATCAGTAGAAATAAATACTGAACAGTTTAAAAATGTAAAACTAAGAAATTTCTTATTACAAACAAAGTTATTTTCAACACTTTTAGAAAAAGGGGAAAAGGTGTCTAAGTTAAAGGATATATATTTGTTTCAATTAAATATAAATACAAGAGGAAAAAACTATGGAAGGAAAGAAAACATAATAGTTCCATATGATATAACGAAGAAGGAAGTGTATCATGAAAACTTTGTAATTGTTTTAAAATATCTTGAAGTATATAGAAAGTTATATTATAATGGAAACAGAGACGAGGAAGTAGTGTGGTTAGCGGCTTTGACTGCTGAAACATTTACAGAATTATATGATATATTAGATGGCATCTTAGAAGAAAACGAATTGGATAAGTTTATAGGAGATGTGATTAGGATGAGTAAGGATGAATTTGTATTGCATGAATGGGAGAAAGAAAAGCTGGATGCTTTAGTAGAATATGAGAAAATTAGTAATGCCCAAGAGGAAGGAACCCGCCAAGGATCAAGACAAGAAAAATTGGAAATAGCTAAAAATATGCTTGCGAAAAACATTGATATTGAAACAATATCGGAAGTTACAGGTT
>CANRSQ010000007.1 GCA_947642475.1 uncultured Mycoplasmatota bacterium | reverse complement strand
ACTATCATTACTAGCTTTATAAAATTTCTTAGCCATAGTTATTTCACCTCCTTTTAAAAAGGTAATATAAACTATACATAACTGAAATTCAACTAACAAATTTCCCAAATCTGCACACTTTTATCATACAAAAATGCCAAATTTGCTTAAGACAATTTGGCAAATCTGTATGTTTTTACCCTACAAAAAAGAGAATTTTGTATATATTAAAATTTATTGTAGTATTTGTGGTATATTAAAAGTCCTTTGAATTCAAAGGACTTGTTTTCTAAATGGTGTCCCCTTAGGGGCTCGAACCCTAGACCCACAGATTAAGAGTCTGTTGCTCTACCAACTGAGCTAAGGAGACAAATCATTACATATTTAATTATAGCACAAAATATATAAATTTCTAGATATTTTTATTAAAAAATAAATTTATTTGGAAAAAACGGGTTATTGTGATATATTTGTCAAGAGAGGTGATTGGCGTGCAGAGGGAAAAAGTTATCAATTTATTAAATGATATGGATATAAAATTTGACGAGGTTAAGCATGGTGCTGTATGGACTACGGAAGAAGCTGACTTGGCTATTTCTGGTAAAGATGGGGTGCCATCTAAAACTTTATTTTTAGCTGGTAAAAAAGATAGACGTTTTTATTTAGTAATTATGGATGACAAAAAACGTTTGGATTTAAAAAGTCTTGGTGAGCTTGTTAATGATAGACTACATTTTGGAAGTGAAAGTCAGTTAATGGATAAACTAGGATTAGTGCCTGGTATGGTTTCTTTATTTGGTTTAATTAATAATGATGAACATGATATTGAAATATTTATTGATGAAGAATTATTGGGTGAAAAAACGATTACTTTCCATCCTAATGATAATACATCTACTCTATTTATTTCTATGGATGATATGTTTAAATTTATTAAGAATTTAGATTATGAGTATAATTTAATAAAGCTGTAGGTTACAGCTTTATTTTATAATAGTTATTAATTGATTTACTATCTCATTAATTACTTCATTTTTATTTTCTTTTCTTGTTTCTTTGGTTACTATGATTTTATTGTCATAGTGTTTTTTTGTTTGTTTTTCATATATGCTTACGAATACTTCATTATCGTTGCCGTTTAAATTGTTTGGATCTACTTTATTTAGTTTGCCTGTTATTCCGACCGCATAATCACTATTTGTAAAATCACTTATACTTTTAGCCATTTCTCTAGCTGCTTCTATACTATAGACTGTGTATTTATCAATGGTTTTTTTTGGTACGCCCATTTTTATTTTATATTCATTTGAATATGTTATGGCACTGAATTTAAGTATGTTACTAGCGCCTTCTATATTTGTTATTGCGTTAGCAAGACCTCCACCGGTACATGATTCCATTGTACTTATTGTTTGTTCATTATTGGTTAAAATTTCTACTATTTCTTTTAATTTATTTTCCATATTATCACCACTTTTATTTTATCAAAAAAAAGGTTTTTAATAAACCTTTAATAGATGCACAGGTATACCTCGTTATTTTGTATTGGTTTTTACTTTTACGATTATTGGTTTATGATCACTAATGGAAATGGTTGGTTGTTTTATTTCTTCTACTTCAAAATCATTTGGAATAAATATATGATCTAGTGGGCCAAAGTTAATTCCTCTACAACTGTTTTCGTTAGCTTCTACTCTTTTTATTCCTAACAGGCTTAGACTTTGAATAAATTCTTTTAGGCTTTTATTTTTAAGGGTCATGTTGAAATCGCCAGTTAAAATTATTTTTTTATTTTCATTTACTAATGATCTTATCATTTGCTTTATGAATTTTAGTTGTTTAATTTTTACTTTAGGGTTTAGATTATCTAAATGTGTATTTAGAAATACTATATCTTCAAAATCGGCTCTTGTAATTATTCTCGGAAAGGCTGTACCAAGCCATGGAATTGATGTTGTACTTACGCCTTTTCCTAAACCTTTTTTAAATATAATTGAGTTTGTTTCGTTGGCTAAACTGATTGGATATATAGTGCCTAATTTTTTGAAACGTCCTGATCCATAGAGTTTATAGCCATATTCTTGGAGGATTGGTTCGCAAAGTTTTAGGTTTCTTAAAGTTGTTTCTTGGGTTCCTAATATATCAATATCATTTTCCATTATAAATTTTATGAACGTATAACAATCTGATTTATCTTTTAATGTTTGATATGGATGATATGTATTTTGAAAATTAAATGTCGCTATTGTTAAAATTTCTTTCATTTTTTACCTCTTTTGATTATAAGTATTTTAGATACTCTTTGAAGCCTTGTTTTTCCATTTGTTCTTTGGGAATAAATTTTAGAGCAGCACTATTGATGCAGTAGCGTTTACCGCCTAATTCTTTCGGCCCATCATTAAATACATGACCTAGATGATTTTTGCTTGTTTTTGATATTACTTCGGTTCTTAACATGAAGTGGCTTAAGTCTTGGTGTTTTTCGATGTTGTTTGGTTCTATTGGTTGACTAAATGTTGGCCAGCCACATTCTGTTTGATATTTATCTTTTGATGAAAACAGTGGTTCATTTGTATCAATATCAACATATATGCCTTCTTTAAAATGATTATAGTATTTATTTTTAAAGGCTGGTTCTGTTCCTTTATTTTTTGTTACATAATGGGCCATATCTTTATTTACTACATCTCTAAATTTATGATTTGGAATATGGCAATAACTAAAAGGATGATTTTTTAAAAATTTTTGATGATACTTTTCTGCTCTTGTATAGTTATTTAGTTTTTCTACTTCGACAACAATCTTTTTTTTGTATTTTTTTTGTAAGTTTTCTAAGGAGTTTACGATTAATTCGACGTCTTTTTTATTTGTGTAATAAATGCCGGTTCTATATTGAATTCCTTCGTCTTCACCTTGCTTATGAAAACTTGTTGGGTCTATTATATCATAATAATATTCTAAGAGTCTATCTAGTTTAATAATGTCTGGATTATAAATTATATGGACGGTTTCTGCATGTCCACTTCCTTTACAAACTGATTGATAAGTGGGATTCTTGCTTTTGCCGTTGGCGTATCCTACTTCGGTACCGATGATGCCATCGACTAAGTCAAAGTATTTTTGTACTCCCCAAAAGCATCCGCCAGCTAAATATATATCTTTCACTCGCATCACCTCTTATTATTATGATATTATCTTTAAAATTCTATAACTTTTTAATCAATGTTTTCTATCTTACCACCATAGGAAATGTTAGTCAATGAAAAAAAGAATTATTTTTTAATTAATTCTTTTTTGTTATTTTATTCGGTTCTTAAGGCTTCTACAGGATCTTTTTTCGAAGCTATACTAGCAGGAATTGCACCACCAATTATTGTTAAAACCATACTGATAATAATTAAAATTATAGCATGTAGTGGATTTAATTTGGCGACGTTAGCAAGTCCTGAAAGGTTTTCAATAATTATGTTTGTTGGGATTGTTAGTAAATATGCGATTGTTATTCCAAGTACTCCTGAGAAAAGACCTATTATAAATGTTTCTGCATTGAATACGCGTTTGATGTCTTTTTTTCTGGCTCCAAGGGCTCTTAATATTCCGATTTCTTTGGTTCTCTCTAGAACGGAAATGTAAGTTATAATACCTATCATTATTGAGGATACAATTAATGAAATTGATGAAAATGCGATAAGGACGATTGTAATTGCGTCCATAATACTTCCAGTTAGTGAGGAAATCATTTCGGCCATATCGGTGTATTGGATAGTATCTGCTTCATCTTTTCCCTTATTGTATTTATCTAAATATTTTATTATGTCATCTTTGGTGTCGAAGTCTTTTGGATAAATATAAATTGACATAGGAAGTATGTCAGCCCCTAAATATCCCATCATCATTTCTTTGGTGTTTGTACTGTCATCATTTTCGTCAAATTTTTGATGATTTAAAATATTGTAGTCTTTGGTTTCTTGGGCTTTTACTATTTCTGAATTTTTATTTTTTTCGATGACTTGATTTACTAAACCATTTGTATATGCAAGTCCACTTGTATTGGTGACTACTTCTTTTCCTTCTTTACCTCTTATGATGGCTTCTACGTTAACGGTGATGTTATTTTTGTTATTATATAAATTTTCGTAGTCTCTACTTGGAATAAAGTTATCACCTACTTTTTGATAGTAATCATCATTTAATATTACTTTTATTTCTTTATTCATGATGTCTTCAAAACTTACTTTATCTTTGTCTGTGAATCCTAATTGTTTTAGGACTGATGATGATATTTGATTACGACTATCAACTTGTAATATTAATCCAGGTTTATCATTATCTAATGTGCCTGCGAGAATATCATAATTTTCTTCTATTACACCGTCTTCTTTATTTGGGTTTGTTGGTAGTAATGTCCATAATTGCATATTACTCATTCCATTATCTGTACTGCTTGTTGTACCAGCTAATGTATAGTTATCTTTATCTTTTATTACCATGTTGATGGCAGTTCCTTTTTGAAATGAATATCCAGCAACGTTTGTCATATCCATGTTTTCTATATAATTTATATAGTCTTTAGTAATTTTATTTTTGTGAAGCATTTTATCCATAGCATCATCTTGAACATATATTTCTTTTTTAGTTGGGTATTTTTCTAGTTCGGTATCGCCTGTCATTTTTTTCATTGTTTCGGCATCCATTTGCATTGACTGGGTAGCAATTATGATTGGTGATCCGGCAAGTGAATTTTGTTCGAAGTTTTCTACTTCCATGTTAAAACCATTTGATAGTGACAAGATAAGGGCGATTCCTATAATACCTATACTTGAGGCGAAGGCGGTTAAGGCGGTTCTTCCCTTCTTTGTTTTGATATTATTGAATGATAGTTTTAGAGCGGTTAAAAAACTCATTGATGTTTTTTTGAATTTGAATTTTTCTTTATCTTCTTCTTGTTTTTTTATTGGATTTGTATCGTTTATTACTTCTCCATCTTTCATTTCAACTATTCTATTTGAATATTGTTTGGCTAATTCGGGATTATGGGTTACCATTATAACTAATTTTTCTTTGGCTATTTCGTTAATTAAATCCATGATTTGTTTACTTGTTTTTGAGTCTAGGGCGCCTGTTGGTTCATCAGCTAAAATGATATCTGGATTGTTAGCAAGGGCGCGGGCAATAGCGACTCTTTGCATTTGTCCACCTGAAAGTTGACTTGGTTTCTTATGGCTATGTTCTTTTAAACCGACTTTTTTTAATAGACTTAAGGCTTTTTCTTTTCTTTGTTTAGCTGGTACCCCACTTAGGATAAGTCCCATTTCAACGTTTTCTAATACTGAAATATGGGGAATTAGGTTATAGCTTTGAAATATGAATCCAACTGAATTATTTCGGTAGGCATCCCATTCACTTTCTTTAAAGTGTTTGGTTGATTTTCCATTTATTATTAGATCGCCACTTGTATATTTATCTAGGCCGCCTATGATATTTAATAGTGTTGTTTTTCCGCTTCCTGATGGTCCTAGTACGGCTACAAATTCATTGTCTCTAAATTCTAAATTAATTCCTTTTAGGGCTTGTTGGGTAAAGGAACCAGTTTTATAACTTTTTTTGATGTTTTTTAATTGTAGCATTTGCTTCACCTCATTAATTTAATTATACTATATTTTTAAGAAAAAAGAATCATTAAGCAATTTGATTACTATATGATTCTTTTTGTGGGATTGTTCTTAAACTTGTTTGCATGTTTTCATCATAAACCATAACGGCATCACTATCGCTGCTTGGGTTCATATATAAAATATCATCACTGTTACTAACCATATCTTTTTGTTTTGGTGTAACACATTTTATAATTGGATATTTTTCTTTATATTCTGGAAGTACTGTTTTAATGCTTTCATATGTATCTAAATCCATACATAAAATTGGATAATATTTTTCTTCCATTAATACAGCGCATATATTATTAGCAGCTTCCATAATTTCTTCGATACAATCTTTTTTCTTTAAGTGGTTTGCGATGTAATCATTATTTATTTCATAGATTACAAGTTTTGAAACTTGGCATTCATTTAATAGTTTTAGCATTCTTGTTGTTTCTTTTTCAGCTTGGTCAGTATTTGTAGATTTTCCTCTAATAAATGAACCGATAGAAATATTTGGAATATTTTCTCTAAGTATATCGATATTATCTCTAAAGACACCATCACCATTTTTAACACTGACACAGCTTGCGATTACTAGCGGCTGGGTTTTATAAATTTCACAATCATTTTTATCTAAAGAAACATTATCAGGAATTTTTTGAATGATTACTTGGCGTTTGTCAGAATTTTCCTCTTTTGGTTTTCTTTCTTCTACAATAGGTTTTGGCATGGCCATTCTAACTGTACTAACTCTATCTTCTTCATGCTTTAAAGGTGTTTTTAAAATTGTTTCTTGTTTTGGTAATTCTACTTTTGGGGTTACTACTTTTTCTTTTACAGTTGATATGTCGTTACCAACTTTATACATATTAGCAACGGCCTTATCCGAAGCGCCAATATTTATTGTCGAACGATTGACACTGATTGGAGAAGAATTTATTCTTTTAGCTTCTTCTTCTTTGATTTTTTTATAAGTTGAAATGATTTTTTCTAGGGCACGTGCATAAGCAACTGAATTATGATCATCTGCTATTTTTATTATTGTTAGTCCAACTCTAACTTCATTTGGTGATGTTTGAATAATATATCCTTCTTTTTTTCCGGCTAAATAAATACGATTTACTTTTAACTGTAAAGCATCTAAACAGGCATCATAAACGTCAAGCCATGATTTTTTCCATGCGACTTTATTATCTTCTGATAGTCTTGGAATTGTAAATTCTTTAAGCCCTAGTTCTGTGCTGACAATAACATTACGACCTTCACTATGAACTATTTCATTGGGTGTTTTTAGATGTTCGCTAATCCATCCCCTTATAAGATCAAAGTCTATTTTTGTCATATTGCTTGGCATATCATTTACTGTTTCTTTCATAATAATCACCTACAATATTTTTATCTCTGTTTACATTATACATACATTTGCGGTTTAAATCAATAATTGTAAAGAAAAAATAGACCAAAAAGTCTATTTTTTATCTTCTTTAAACATTTCTTTTAGCGTTGTTCCTAAAGTTGCCAAATTTTGTAAATCAGAAGGAACGATAATTTTAGTTGAATTTCCGTCGGCCATTTTTTCTAAAGCTTCAAAACTCTTTAGGGTTAAAACGCTTTGATCAGCTTTGGCTTCTTTTATCATTTTAATACTGTCTGCTTCTGCTTGTTTGATTTTTAGGATTGCTTCGGCTTCACCTTCGGCGATTCTGATTTGTGATTCTTTATCGGCTTCGGCTCTTAAAATTGCGCTTTGTTTTTCTCCTTCAGCGATTAGGATACTTGATTTCTTTTCTCCTTCGGCTTTTAAGATTGCTTCACGACGTTCACGTTCAGCACGCATTTGTTTTTCCATAGCGTCTTGGATATCACGTGGTGGAAGAATGTTTTTTACTTCTACTCTGTTTATTTTTATTCCCCATGGGTCGGTTGCTTCATCTAAGATTGAACGCATTTTGGTATTAATAACATCCCTTGATGTTAATGTTTGGTCTAGTTCTAATTCTCCGATAATATTTCTTAGAGTTGTTGCGGTTAGATTTTCAATTGCACTGATTGGATTTTCTACACCATAAGTATATAATTTTGGATCGGTTATTTGAAAATAAACTACGGTATCTATTTGCATTGTTACATTGTCTTTTGTTATAACTGGTTGTGGATCAAAGTCTTTTACTTTTTCTTTTAAACTTACGACTCCAGCAACTCTATCAACAAATGGAATTTTGAAATGTAATCCATTACTCCAAGTTGCATAATATGATCCTAATCTTTCAATGATATAACATTGTGATTGTGGGACAATCTTTACGTTTGGGATTACTAAAATAATTACTAATATTAAAATTACTAAAAATACACTCATTTTTCTTCCTCTACTTTCTCTACTTTTAGTTTGACCCCATTTATTTCTAATACGGTGATTGTACTACCATCTTTGATTGTTTTATCAGAAATTGCAGTCCAACGTTTTCCGTCTACTTTTACTTCGCCTGGTTTATTTTTGGCAATTTTTTCAGTTACAATCCCTTGCATACCGATAATTCTATCAGCGTTGGTAGCTTCTTTTTTGTGTTTTAATAGATTTTGCAATAGCGGTCTTGTTGTAGCAAGTAATATTACACCCAATATTACAAATACACCAAATTGGATAAGGTAATTATCTGTAAAAAATGAAACTATTAATGCGACAATTGCACTTGCGACAAACCATATTGTTGTTAAATTGATTGTTGTGGCTTCTAAGATTGCTAATATGACAATGATTATAAGCCAAATTCCCCATTGTTCCATATATTTACCTCCTAATTTAATTATACTATATAGCTAAAGAAAAAAGCAAGGAAATTTCCTTACTTTGATTTCTTTTCACCTTTAACTTCTTTAACAATTCCAAGTACTGTATTTAATTTTTCTTCAAATACTTTTATTTTTTCTGCTTTATCTTTGATTTCATTTTGTAAATCTTTTATTTTGTTATCTCTAGCTTCAATTGTTTCTTTTAGTTTGTTATTTTCTTCAGTTAAATTATCAATATGATCGTTTTGTTCTTTGATATTATCAGTTAAAGAATCATTCAATCTTTGAGTTTGTACTTTCTCTACTCTATCGATTTCGATTTGTTCTTTAGCTTTATTTGTTTGTTTTGTTAATTCGTCAGTAGTTGTAACATAGTCTTTTGATAATCTATCAACTGTTTTGGTAAATTCTTTGCTAAGGGTAACTATTTTTCTATTAAGGCGTTTGTTTTCGGCAGTAATTTTATTATATTGAATTGTTCTTTTTGTATTAAAGTTTGCTTCTGTTAAATAGCTTTTAATTGTTTGTAGTTTTTCAATTTCTTCTGGGGTTAAAGCTTCTTTATTATAATGTTGTTGTGCGAAAGTAAATGTATAATCATTATAATCTACAAATAGTGTTAGATTTTTTAAGTCTCTTGTTTTTGATTTATCTAACAATTTAGGTTCAACATCTATTTCTTCATAAATACTTTGTAGTTTGCTTTCTGATTCCATTGGTTCTGGAATTTCAATTCTAGGGAATTCTTCTTCAATTTCATTGTGAATTTTGTCTTGAAGACTTTCATTGTCTGGAACTATAATTTCTTCTGTTTCTAATGGTGATAGTTCAATTTCTGAAACTTCTTCAGGAATTTCTTCTTCAGCAATTACTGTTGGCTCAATAATACTTGGTGTTTCTTCAGCTACAGGAATTTCTTCTTCGACTTTTTCTTCTATAATTGGTGTTTCTAATTCAGTAATTATTGCTTCTTCAGTTTCTGGTAATTCTATTTCAGTATTTTTTTCTTCTACTTCGTTAATTTCTGGAGTAGTTTCAATGATTGGTTCTGGTGTTTCTTCTTGATTAAGATTTGCAGATTCGCCAAAAATTGAAACTGGTGTTTCTATATTAACGGCTGGTGCTTCATCGTAAACTGGTTCTATTGCTTTTGGTTCGTCATAAACTGGAGTTACTATATCTTCTTTCATTTCAGTCTCCTCAACATTACTTTCTTCAGTAGTGTGTAATTTATTCCAAATTGCATCAAGGTCTTCTTCTGAAAGACTATTTGTATTTTCTTCTACTTTCATTTCTGGTTCTAATGGAATAAATGATTCTTCTTCTTTGTATTCTCCAATAGCAGCAGGAACTTCTGTAGTAGTTTCAACAATATTATTTTCTTCTTTTTCAGGGAAAATTTTATTTTGTACGCCATCTACATGGGCACTATTTTGTTTTTCTTCTAATTTTAATTTTCTATCTTCTTGTTGTTTGATAAGTGAAATCAATTTATCTGTTTCTTTTTGTAATCCTTTGATTTTTTTATTTGCATCTTTAGCCACTTTTTTATCTTCACTATTAGCAGCTGTTTCTAAAGCTTCTATTTCGTGATTTTTTTCATCTAATTCTTTTTGGTAGCCAGTAATTTCATTTGTTAAGTTTGTGATTTCATTATTTCTTTGGTTATAAAAGTTTAAGTTAGTACGCATTTCATTATTTATTTTTACAGCTTTACTATTATTGTATAAGTATTTCATTAGTTTTGCTCATTTCTAATAATTTCGCGCATAACTTCTTTTACTGTTTCCCAATCTTCATCAGGCATTGTTTCTAATTTATAACCATCTTCTGTTTCGTTAAGGATTGATGCATGAACAGTCTCCATTGTATTTTCATCTACCTCACCAAATGTATATAGAATATAATTTTTCCCTGTTTTGTCTAGACTAAAATATAGTAATACTTCAGCTTCTATTTCATCCCCATTTTCATTAAGTACATTAATCTTATTATTCAATTTTCAGCCCTCCTTATTCTAAAGTTCATTATAGCACATTTGTAAAGTTGTGACAACTGATTTTTTTAAATTTTAAAACAAAATTGAGAAAATGCATAATATTTTATTATGCATTTTTATCAGGAACAAATAAGTTATCCATATTAATTTGTTCTATTTGTAATAATTTTATTTTTTTATCTATGCCACCAGCGTAACCTGTTAAATTGCCATTACTGCCTACAACTCTATGGCAAGGAACGATGATTGATATTGGGTTTTTACCTACTGCCCGGCCAACTGCCTGGGCTGACATTTTTCTTTGGTATTTCTTTTCTAAGGTTTTGGCGATATCACCATAAGTCGTTGTTTTTCCGTATGGAATTTGTTTTAGAATCTCCCAAACATCTTTTTGAAAGTTTGTTCCTTCTAATTTTAGCGGTGGGTTTGATTTAGGTGTTTTTTGATTAAAATATTCTTCTAGCCATTTTTCTGTTTCTATAAATATTGGCAATTGTTTATTTGCTGCATCTTTTTTAACATTTGGCTTTTGGGTATCTAACCACAGACCTATTAAATTTGTCCCATCACTTGCAAGCGTGATAGTTCCTAATTTTGTTTTTATTTTATATGTATAAGTCATATTAGTTTCTAGCTAGGCCATCTACTGATAGAACAACTCCTGTAATGTAGCTTGCCATTGGACTTGCTAGAAAGGTAAACGCATTGGCGATATCTTCTGGTTTTCCAATTCTACCTAATGGGATTGTTTTTATTAGTGGTTCAATCATTTCTTTTGGTAATTTTTTTACCATATCCGTTTCGGTAACTCCTGGGGCAACGGCATTTACTCTAATGCCTTTTGGGGCAAGTTCTCTAGCTAATGATAAGGTAATACCGTTAACGGCGAACTTGCTTGCAGGATACATTACGCCTGATTGTTGCCCACATATACTAACCATTGAACTTGTATTTAGAATAACTCCTTTTGTTTCTTCTAAATAAGGTAATATTTCTTTTGAACAAACAAATACTGATTTTATGTTCAAGTTTGTTATTTTTTCATATTCTTCTATAGTGTAATCTTCTAAATGGGTTGAAGATGATACACCAGCATTATTAACTAATATATCAATTTTTCCGTATTTGTTTTTTATTTCTTCAAATACTTTTTTTACTTCTTCTTCGTTTGTTAAGTTTGGGAAATATCCACTAACTTCATAATCTTTATTTTCTTCTTTTAAACTATTAATGGCTTTTATTACTGATTCTTCTTTTGAGCCGAATAAAACTACTTTGGCTTTGTTTTCTAAAAATTTCTTTACGATAGCATAACCTATTCCTCTTGTTCCACCAGTGACGATGGCTACTTTATTTTCTAACATTTTATTTCCTCTTTTCTATTATTCTACTGGGTATATGTATTTATATTTACCGTTTTCTCTTATTACTCTGACTATGTCATCATCGGAAATCGGATCTTCTGTGGCAGCGTTTTTTAAATCTTTTGCTTCTAAATATCCTGATGATTTTAAGTTACCTATGGTTATATCGCATGGATTTTCAGTACAATCCATTGAATATATATTGGCGTTAGTGTAATTTTTTGCAGCTCTTTTTATAGCTTCTATTTGCATGTTATTAACGTCTTCTTTTCCGCCATTTATTAGATTAATAACTAATGGGGTTACAAGGACACCAATAATTCCTAGTATAACTATAACGCCTAACAATTCTACTAATGTAAATCCTTTATTTTTCATTTTTCTCACCTATTATTAATTATAGGATAGCTTTAATTTTTAGTCAAGGAAAAAAGTGGCGTTACCACTTTTAGTATACAGTTATAAATTCTTTGATGTCGCCCTCTTTTAATTCTTTTCCATCGTTGTTTGATAAACTTACTGCGACAATAAAGTCTCCTTTAGGATAATATGCGGTTACTGTGCTGGTTTGTTTGTCATCGTTAGTAGCTGTATATTTATAGCATTTTATGTTTTCACCATTAACTTTAAGGGTGAAGGTATCGTCTTTAACATTTTTATAGTTTTCAGAAGTACGCATTTCATTTACGATTTCTTTATCCATTTCAATGGCATTACTAACATCTGATAAATAAATTGTATATTGAAGAACGTTTAGGTTTTTGTCGTTTATATAAGTTTTTGATGTATCAGTCGCAAAATTTGCTTTATATTCTTTTGGGGCGTCGAATGTTATTTGAACTCCACCATATGATAAATTTGTATCTCCTATTTCTGGTTCGATTTCACCGGTTAAAATAGCTTTAAACCAAGTTGTGCTTCCGGGGATATTGATTGCAAGAAATGCGATAAGTAAAATAATTATTCCTATAAAGATTAATATTATATTTCCATCACTTATAGATTTTTCTCTTTTAAAATCTCTCTCATATGTAAAGTGTGTATAAAGTAAAGCGAATGAAAGATAGATATATGGTATTACATAGAATGATAGTAGTCCTAGTGTTACTAATGATAGAATGATCCATAAACTAAAACTTATTAATAATCCATAAAATTTAATTCTATTACCAGAAACGATGTTTTCGGTTTTAAATATTATTTCTTTAATTGGCAATCTTTGATTTTCTAAATACACAAATGGCATCATTATTATAAATGGAATATAGAAAATTAAAATTATCATATTTATAAATATTCCTACTCCTGGAATTAGTCCGATTAACCAAGTTATAAATATTAATCCTAGTATAAGAATGGTAAATAGTTTAATATATTTTAAATTTTTTAAATTAACGAATATTTCTTTTGGATTTGTTTCTTTATTATTGCATATTTCTTTAGACATTTTAGCAAAACCTAAAACAAATGGTGACATTAAAATTAGTATAATTCCAATTATTAAATCATTTATTACTTTAATGTTATAGTTATAACCTATTAAATTGGTTATAAAGTATGTGATAGCTATAATTATGCAAGCTATTAAAGTCATTAGAAGTAATGCAATAGCTAGATTCTTTTTTGGTTTTGTTTTTGCTTCTTTTTTGATTGTTTTTCTAACAATATTTTTCATTTACATCACCCTATTTTTATTATATCATGCCTTTTAAAATAAAGCTAGAAAATGTTTTTTATTTCTTCTAATTGAATATTTTTTGGGAATGTGTTATATTATATTTAGTGAGGAAATTTCCTCATAAAAAAGGGAAACATTGTAACATATCAATGTCTACCCTAAGTTTGTGTTAGAGAAGACACTCCTGTTCTGGGGGTGTCTTTCTCTATTAATTAAGACTCTTCCAAAGAAGAGCAACTAATAAAATGATAATTATAAGCAATACTAGGATTAAAAAATCTTTTTTTGTCATAATATCAAGCCTCCTATTTTGAGACCAAAACCCCAAAAATAAATAGGCAGACACCGATAGCGGTTACAATATTTCCGTGGGTATTAATATATATTAATGTTTTTTATTAGTCAATGGTTTTTACAAAATTCCTTTTTTGGGGATTTTTTATGTGCAGATTTAGGAAATTTGCATGTTTTTTTTATGCAAAAAAAGAAATTCTGTTAAGACAGAATTAATTTTTAAATGTGTTCATAACAGCTTCAGCTACCTTGATTCCATCCATTGCTGATGTTGTTATACCGCCAGCATAGCCAGCACCTTCACCGCATGGATAAATACCTTTGATATTACTTTGGAAAGTATCATCTCTAATTATTTTTACTGGTGAAGATGTTCTACTTTCGATGGCGGCTAAAATAGCATCTGGGTTAGCATAATTTTTTATTTTATTATCAAATTCTTTAATTGCTTCTTTTAAAGAGTCGCTGATATAATCTGGTAAAATATCGTTTAGATTACTAAATTGATATTTTCCTTTAAATACTGGATTTATTTTACCGTAGCTTGTTGATGTTTTATTATCACAAAAGTCTTTAAACAATTGAACTGGTATTTTACCGTCTCCTATTTTATAGGCTTTTTCTTCTAATGCTTTTTGGAATTTGATTCCATCTAATGGGTGATTTCCAAAATCATTTGGGCTTACGGTGACTATAAGTGCGGAATTAGCATTTTCACTATCTCTTTTATGATAACTCATTCCATTTATGGCTAGTCTATTATGTTCTGACGAAGCATTTACTACATAACCACCAGGACACATACAAAATGAATAAACTCCTCTTTTATTTATGTTAGTTGTTAGTTTATAATCGGCGGTTAAGTTTTCTATTCCATATTGGTTTTTATTTATTTGTTTTTGTGGATGTTGAATCCTGATGCCGACAGCAAATGGTTTGGCTTGCATATTTATATTATTGTTATAAAGCATTTCAAATGTATCTCTGGCACTATGACCGATGGCTAAAATTAGGTTATCTGTTTCTATGATTTCTTTATTTGTTTTTATAGCTTTAAGTTTATTTTCTTCGATTATTAGATCTATTAGTTTACAATTATATTTAAATTCCCCACCCATTTTTATAATATTAGTTCTAATGTTTTTGACAACAGTACTTAAGATGTCGGTTCCAATATGTGGTTTACTTATATATAGTATTTCTTGGGGTGCGCCATTTTGGACGAATGTTTCAAATACTTTTTTCATTCTAAAGTTTTTATCTTTTACTAAGGTATTTAATTTTCCGTCAGAAAATGTTCCAGCCCCTCCTTCTCCGAATTGAACGTTTGATTCTGGATTTAGTATTCCTTCGTTCCAAAATTTATTAACGGTATTGATTCGATTTTCTATTTTTTCACCACGTTCTATGATTATTGGTTTATAACCATATTGGGCGAGTAAATAGGCGGCGAATAGTCCGGCTGGGCCACTGCCTACTATAACAGGTCTATTATTCATTTGTTTAGTACCTTTTGGTTTAAAGCTATATTCTTCTACTGGTGTTTTGAATATATCATTTGAATTTGCTTTTTTTATTATTTTTTCTTCGTTTGAAGTTTTAACATCTACTTCATATACATACAATAAATTGTCTTTTTTTCTAGCGTCTAATGATTTTTTATTTATTTTGATATTTATAATCTCTTCTTCTTTTATTCTTAATTTTGTGGCTACTTTTTTTGTTAGTTGTTTTTTGGTGTCGTTATTATAGTTTATTTTTATGTTTCTTATTCTAATCATTTAGTATCCTTTCCAGCAAGCATTCCTGTTAAAAAGGCAAAGGTTAAATTATAGCCACCGCAATCGCCATTAACGTCTAATAGTTCTCCAGTGATGTATAAATTATTTTCTTTAAGTGATTCCATTGTTGTTGGATTTATTTCGGTTAGTGGCACACCTCCGCTACAGACTTGGGCTTTATCAAAAGAATTGGTATTTATAATATTTAGTTTAAAGTTACATACTTTTTGGTTTAGTTTTTCTTTTTCTTCTTGGGTTAATTCATTCCAAGATTTATTTTTATTTATCTTGGCTTTTTTTAATAAGAAGTCTGCAAGTTTATAGTTTAATAGTCCGTCAAACAATTGGCTTATATTACGGCCTTTTACTTTATTATTTCTTTGATTCATAAAGGTTATAAAATCTTCTATTTCGGGTAGGAAATTAATGATTATTTCTTCTTTTTTATTATTATCTAGGCCTCTTGCGGCATCACCACTTAGGTTAAATATACATATTCCACTAACACCATAATCGGTTAGTTGAATTTCGCCGTGTTCTTGTTTGATTAGTTGATTATTTTCTATAAGGGAAACTGTTACATCACATCTTATTTTATCCCATAGTTTTAAATCTTTTTCGTCGCTAATTAATTGTACTAATGCGGGTAATGGTTTTATTATATTGTGTCCTAGAAAATTTACTAGGTTATATCCATTGCCATCTGATCCTGTTTTTGGTGCAGCTTTTGAACCGGCAGCGATTATTACTTTATCGGCTTTTATTTCGTTATTGATGATAAATTCGTTATTTTGTTTTTTTATATTTTCTACATAGTAATCGTTAATTATGTTTACGCCTAATAATTTACATTCCAAAAGTAACGCTGCTTTAACGCTTACTGCTTGGTTTGAGTTTGGATAATAGTACCCGTTTTTTATTTTTGGAACTATTCCGATTTTGTCAAACAGATTTAAGACTTCATTTAAATTTTCGGTAGTTATTATTTTTTCTAATATATCTTTGTTTTGTGAGTTATAGTGTTTTATATCTTGATCTTGGTTGAAGTAGTTACATTTACCATTACCAGTGATTAGTATTTTTTTACCTACACTACTATTTCTTTCTAAAATTGTAACTTGGTTATTTGCTTGTGCGTCGTAGATGGCGGCGGTTAGTCCTGATGCTCCGCCACCAATTATTACTACTTTTTTCATAAGATTTCACCTCTATATAATTATACCATATTAATTTTTATAATTATATATTGTTTTTTTGTATTAAAAAACATCATTTCTGATGTCTTGATACATTTAATATTATTCCGATACTTACTAGCGTGATCATTAAACTAGAGCCTCCATAGGATAAAAATGGAAGGGTTACTCCGGTAACTGGGATAAGTCCAACAACAACCATTAAGTTAAGTAAGGCTTGGAAACCTAATTCGAAAATAATTCCAAAGGCTAAATATTTTCCGAAAAGGTTTTCACACTTTAAGGCTATTTTAATGGTTATGGCTATGATGGTTATAAATAAGCTAGAAACTATTAGAACTCCTAGAAACCCAAATTCTTCACTGATTATTGAAAAGATAAAGTCGGTTTGTGGTTCTGGTAAGTAAAAGTGTTTTTGTCTTGAACCTCCTAATCCAAAGCCGAATAATCCACCTGGGCCTATTGCGTATAGTGATTGTATTATTTGAAAGCCACTTCCTAAGGGGTCTTCCCAAGGATTTAAAAATGATAATATTCTTTTTAATCGATATGGTGCGGCTAGTATGAGGGCGACAATTCCGCCTACTCCGGCTAAACCTACTTTTAGGAAAAATTTGATATCGACGCCACCAACAAATAGTAGTCCAATTACCCCCATGACTAGTATTAATCCGGTTCCAAAGTCTGGTTGTAACATTATTAAGGCGAAGACTGAAAGGGTTAGAAGTAAAATTGGGATAACACCTTTTTTGATATTGTTTATATCTTTTCTATTATTATATAAATATTTACTTGTGAAGATTATCATGGCTAGTTTCATAAATTCTGATGGCTGAATACCAAAGGACCCTACTCCAAACCAACTTTTACTTCCGTTTCTTTCGGTTCCTATGAAGAGGACTAGTATTAATAAGATAAAACATACTAGAAATATTTTATTTGAATATTTATAGTATTTTTCAAAGTCTATTTTACTAACTAAAAACATTAGAATTAGGCCTATTATTAGAAATAATCCTTGGTTTTTTACGTATTTAAATGGATCATCAAATTTATATTCGGCCCAAACATAGGATGATGAGTATACCATCATTAAGCCAAATAATGATAGTATTATGACGGTTATTACTAGGGTTATATTCATTTTTTTCATATTATCACTCCATATATTAGAGCAATTATACTGTTGATTATTCCGATAAACCAGAATATTTTGACGATTGTGGTTTCTTTCATTCCTAGTTTTTCAAAGGTGTGGTGAATGGGTGTCATTGGGAAAAATCTTTTTTTGGTTAGTTTATAATAGACTATTTGAATAATGCAGCTTAGGGTTTCTAGAACAAAGACTAGGCCAATTAATATTAGGAGTACTTCGTGTCTGGTCATGATAGCGTAGGCGCCTAAAGTTGCCCCTAGGGCAAGTGAACCGGTATCACCCATAAATATTTTGGCGGGATTTTTATTAAAAATTAAGAAGCCAAATAAGGAGCCAACAAGGACAAATGAAAGTATGGCGATATCTTCATAACCGTCAAGCCAACCGGTGTGCCAACTAATGATACCAAAGGTGGTGAAGCATATAAGTGATAGTCCTGCGGCTAAGCCGTCTAGTCCATCGGTTAGGTTTACGGCATTACTGGCGGCTACTAGGACAAATAAGATAAAAAGGCCGTAGAAAAAGCCAATATCCCATTTTATATGGAGAGTATGAATCCAAAGTAATGGTTCATTTCCGCCTTTCATAAATAAATAGAAAAATATGATGGCGACTATTGTTTGGAGGACTAATTTTGATGTTTGACTGAGTCCTTTATTATTATGTTTTTTTATTATTAGATAGTCATCTATAAAGCCTATTATGGTATAGCTGATTAAGGTGAAGAGGATAATTAATAATGTATAACTGAAGTGGATTTTATCTAGGGCAATTAATGTTATAATTGTTACTATTGTTGGGATTATAAATATAAGTCCTCCCATGGTTGGGGTGCCTTGTTTATTACTATGGCTTTTTCGAAGATATATACTGATGTTTTGTCCGGCGTGTATTTTTTTTAAGAATGGAATTAGGATTAGGGCTGTAATGCAGGATAATGTAAAACCGATAAGCATTGCCATTATTGTTTTTATAAGCATAGTTATTCCTCCTTTAATTTGTAAATAATCTTACGGTTTCACCTTCATAGATTCTTGAACCGGCTTCTGGTGATTGATAGGTTATTTTGTCTCCTGTCCCATCATATTTTACTTTAAAATCTTTTAGTTCTTTATTGGCTTCTTGTTTTGTTTTTCCTACTACGTCTGGTACTTCTTTATATTTTTTATCGGTATATTGATATTCTTTTTCCATACCACCACTTGGTTTTTTGATATCTAGAGCTTTGATGGCATCGGTTAATATGGCTTTGGCTGGAGGTCCGGCGATAACGCCTCCAAATTGATTTACGCCTTTTGGATTATCGATGGCTACATAAACTACTATTTGGGGATTATCGGCTGGTAAGAATCCTATAAATGATAAAATGTAGTTATTTACTAAGTATCTACCGTTTTCTACTTTTTGGGCAGTTCCGGTTTTCCCTCCTACTCTATATCCATCAATATAGGCGGTTCTTCCGGTTCCGTTTGATACTACACTTTCTAGGGCATATCTTACTTTTTTGCTTGTTTCTTCACTTATAACTTTTCTTACGACGGTTTTATTGGTTTGTTTGATTACGGTATTAGTTTCTGGTTCATTGATACTTTTTACGATGTAGGGTTTATATAGCGTTCCTCCGTTGATAGCAGCTGATACGGCGGTTACTTGTTGAATTGGCGTCACTGATACTCCTTGACCAAAAGCGGTTGTAGCTAGTTCGACGGGACCTACTTTTTTTAAGTTAAATAAGATTCCACTACTTTCACCATTTAAATCGACTCCTGTTTTACTTCCAAAACCGAATCTTTTGATATAATCAAATAATTTTTCTTTGCCTAATCGTTGGCCGAGAACGACGAATCCGGGGTTACATGAGTTTTCTACGACTTCTAGGAATGTTTCGGTTCCGTGTCCTCCATGTTTCCAGCAGTGTAAGGTGGCATTTTCTACTTTGATACTTCCTGTGTCGGTGTATTTATCTTTTTCAAGATCAACTTTTCCTTCTTCTAAGGCGGCAGCTAAGGTTATTATTTTGAAGGTACTTCCGGGTTCATATGTGGCCCATATTGGAAGATTTCTATTTATTTCTTCGGTTGTATATTTTTGGTAATTATTTGGTGAAAAGTTTGGCCTTGCGGAGATGCCTAATATTTCCCCACTATTTGGATCCATGGCGAGGGCGATAGTTCGATCGGGCTTATATTTTGTTACGGCGTTATCTAGTTCTCGTTCTATTGAGGCCTGAATATCTTTATTGATTGTTAGGGTTAAGTTCATGCCGTCTTGTGGTTTTTCGTATACTTCGCTTAAACTTAGTTTATTTCCTTTGGCGTCACTAAAGTATTTTATGGCTCCATCTTTTCCGGTTAGGTATTTATCATACATGAGTTCTAGTCCACTAAGTCCTTGGTTATCTATTCCAACATAGCCTAAGGTATGGGACATATATGTGTCGAAGGCGTAATATCTTTTGGATTCTTTTACTAGATAAACGCCGCCTATTTTTAGATTTCTAATTTCATCGGCTACTTCATATGATAGTCTTCTTCCTTCTGGGTGAACTCTTTCGATTGATGTTTTTTTGCTTACGTGTTTATACATAGCTTCATAATTTACATTTAGTATTTCGGCTAGTTTTTTTGCGGTTTTTTCTTTGTTTTTTATTTGGTTTGGGATTACAACTAATGAGGTTGTGGTTATATTATCGGCGAGTACGCCACCATCTCTATCGTATATTATTCCTCTATCAGCTTTTACTGGAAGATTTCTACTCCATAAGTTAGAGGCATAGTCGTTTAATTTATCGTAATCGATTACTTGAATATAAAAGACTTTTCCAATAATTAAAATAAATAAAAAGATAATTACTATTAATACTACTTTCATTCTAGTGTGGATATTTTTAAAGAACACTTGCATCACCAGTTAAGTATATGTCCTAGCTCTTTAAAATTTTACAAAAGAAAAACCTTGCAGGGCAAGATTATTTACTTTTTTTCTTTATGTCTTCTTTTATTAGTGTATAGATTATTGAACCTATTGGGACTGCTAGAAGCATACCTAGGAGTCCAAACATACTACCACCTATCATAACTGAAACGATTACCCATATACTTGGTAGACCGACAGCATCTCCAACAAATTTTGGATATATTATATTTGAATCTATTTCTTTTAGAATAAATATAAAGATTATAAAGACTATTGCCATAAGTGGTGATGCCTGAACTATTAATAATGTTCCTATGATCATTCCTATATAAACACCAATAACTGGGATTAAAGCTGTGAAACCTACTAGGCATGATATTTCGCCAGCATAAGGTATTTGCATAATTTTCATACCAATATAACAGATTATTCCAAATATTATGGCTTCTATATATACTGGTGTGATGAAGTTTTCAAATTTCTTTATAAATAATTTTGTGATGTGTATTACTTTGTTGGCCGTTTCTTTTTTTAGGTATGTATTACATATTTGATTAAATTCTTTTTTTAACATTTCTTTATGCATTAGGATATTGAATGCTAGAATTAGTGCTAAAAACAATGTGGCAACAGCTCCAATAGCACTTTTAGCAATTTGTAATGAAAAACTTACAATGCTTGGCATTTCTAATATGATATCATTTATAGTTTTGTCAGCGTTTTTTGGTGTAGTTAAATTTATATTTGGAAATTGTTCTTTTAATCCGTTTATAATTTCGTTTATTTTTGCTTCATAGAAAGGAATATTTGCGATTAATGTTTTGATTAAAGCATATATTTCTGGTATTACTATTAGTAATAGTAATGATATTATGGCGATTATTAAGATAAATGACAATAAAATCGAAAGTATTCTTTTTAGTTTTTTTCTTTTCTTTGATTTTTTATTTAATTGTTTCTCAACAAATTTCATTGGAATATTTAAGATAAAGGCTATTAATAATCCTAGAAAAAGTGGGAATAATATTGCGATTATATAACTAAATATGTTTATTACTATATTAAAATTAAATATAGCAAATATGAATATAACTATTGAAAAGATTAAAATAATTAATTCTTTTATATTTATATTTTTGGCCATAATATTCCTCCTTTATATATGGTTTATTATAGTATTTTATATATAAAAGTCAAATTAAAAAACAATTTAAGTGATTTTTTAAATTGTTTATTTTTTGATTAATACTTTTTCATTAGATACTGTTTTAGTTTCTGATGGGATTGAACCAGTTAAAGTTAAGAATTCTTTTCCATATTCGGTAATTGGTACGATTAAAAATCTTTTTAAGTTACCTTCTGGATCTGTTTCTTCACTTATTCTGAATGCTTGATCAGAAATATCTTGGAATACTACTTCGCCATTTTGATATAAGTCGCCGTATCCAGTATTACGGAAGATTCCTTCAGACATAGAGTCTTTATGGTTTATTCTGCAATAAACGAAGTCAGTACCTTCATTTATAGCGTGAGTTTGGGTTGCAGTGATTAAAGTTGTAGCAACGCCATGACCACGGAATTTACTTTTAGTGGCAACTCCATATACATATAGAGGTTTTAAACTATCAATACTTTCGTGGAAATATTCTTTATGTTCATCTTCAACTTCTTCTAAAAGTCCAATGTAGCCCATGATTTCGCCTTCTGGTGTATAGTAACCTAGTGCAAGTCCATGATCGATATAACTATTATATTCTTCTATTTTATCTTCCATTGTTAATGGCTCACCATATGGTGGTTCTTTAAATACATCAATAACATCTGAAAAATCTTCAAATTCAGTAACTGGTTTTACATATCCAATATAATTTCCATTTTCATCAATTTTTTTAACGGTATCTATTTTCCATAAATCATTCATCATTTTATCATTCCTTCTTTCAATATTTTTTCATAAATTTTATATAGATCTAATAATGATTTTTTATTAACATATTCATTCGGACAGTGCATGTAATCACCTATTGGATTCATTAAAGCTGTCGGAATGTTTTTATCAGAGAAATAAATTGCATCTGATGTGGCTTCGGTTTTAACTATTTTTGGCATATATCCTAAAACGTCTTTACACATATCTAAATACATTTTGATATTTGGATTATTGACATCAGTAACAAATGCATTTCCAGCGGTCATAATTTCTATTTCTATTTCTG
Organism: uncultured Mycoplasmatota bacterium; assembly: GCA_947642475.1. Lineage (GTDB taxonomy): Bacteria > Bacillota_I > Bacilli_A > RF39 > UBA660 > Coprosoma. Next base: position 14,933 of record CANRSQ010000007.1, on the reverse strand, counting down.
GGTTTATTTCTTTGATAAGATTTAAAAAGTCTTCTTTTTTATCGGTTGAAGTATGACGGATGTCTAAATACATCTGGGCATCTCCTGGGATTTGATTTAAAGCATCTCCACCTACTAATTTAACTAAAGCAATAGATGTTTTATAATCATTACTGCTTTCAGGTAATGGATACTTCTCTAATAATTTTGTGTAACAATCATATAAAGCAGTAATTGCATTTACGCCATTATATGGTTGTGAAGCGTGCGTGGTCTTAGTTTTAACTGATAGCTTTATTTGTAGTTGCCCTTTTTCTTCTTCTATTAAATTAAAGTCTTTTCCACCGTCTGGGATTATAGCTAATTTAATATTTGGATAAATATCAACTAACTTTTTGGCACAGTTACCAGCAATTTCTTCATCACTAGTTATAAACAGTGCGACTTTTTTATCTGTCCGTAATTCTTTAAATAAAGTTAAACAAACAGCGACTTGTCCTTTCATGTCAAATGAACCACGGCCATAAACATTTTTTTCATCTTCGGTGTATTTGTATTCTTCACATGGAACAACGTCTATGTGTGTACAAAAGACGAGGTCGAAGTCTTCTTCTTTGGTGTTTGAAATAACTAATGATCCAAAGCCATCAAATTCATATTTTTTTGTATATAAATGTTGTGGAATATTTTGTTTTATTTCATCTAATAGTTTATTGGTTGTTTTAGTGTCTTTTGATACGCCTGGACAATTGATTAAATATTTTAGTGTTTCTAGTATTTCTTTTTGTTTATCTTCCATATTTATTCTCCTCGTTTTATAATTTAAAAACCTATGCTTGTATATGCATAGGTTTCATAATTTATTTGAATGAAATTATTTACCTCGCAGATACAAGCAACACAAACAGTACTTGCATCCACGAATTTTTTTCGTTTCCGACAAGTACTAACTTAAGCGTCTGCGATTGTTTGTTTGAAATAATTTCATTTGAATCTCCCTTTCTTCGGCTTGTTACATAATTTACACTATTTTTTTTACTTTGTCAAGTCTAAATTTATTTTTAAAAAAAGCAAAGTTATACCTTGCTTTAGTTGCAGCTACCATTTACTGATAACATATATCTATTTAAGGCTTCTTTGCCTTCTTCATTTGTGGTTGCACTTGTGAAGTGTTCACCGTTGATTTCGTCTATTGTTGATTGGTCTACTTTTTCTCCATCTAAGGTATAGTTTGTAACGATTCCATTTTTTAAGGTGAATATCGCTTCTTTACCATCTACTGTACAAGTGAATTCTTCTCCTTTTGTACATCCTGTTGTTACTGCGATTAACGCTATTAAAATAAATATTTTTTTCATTTTTATTCCTCCTCTTACATTAATGGGGCGAATGCCATTAATATGTGTTTTTTTAATTTTTGTAGTCTACTTTCTTTCTTTTTCTTGTCTAAATGTATTTGTTTTGATTTTTCTAGGGTTTCTAAAAAATCTTGTTTTATACTTTTGATGGTACTTGATTGATATAGCCAGACTCCGTTTTCAAAATGGAGATACAAACTGCGATAATCGAGATTTATGGTACCGACGGTGGCATATTCATCATCGACGATAAATGTTTTGGCGTGGATAAATCCAGGCAAGTATTCATATATTTGAACGCCACTTTTTATTAATTCGTCATAATATGCTTTGGTTACTTCATTGATCATTTTTTTATCGGGGATGCTTGGGGTTATTATTTTTACATCTAATCCGCTTTTGGCAGCTACTTGCAAGGCTGTCATCATTTCATTATCGATGATTAAATATGGGGTTGTTATGTATATGTATCTATTGGCTTTATTTATTAAGTTTAGATATATTGTTTCTCCTGTTGCTTCGTGATCCCATGGATTATCACAATATGGGATTATAAAACCGTCTGATTTTATATTTTCTAATTCTTCTTGGAGTGGCCTATAATTTTTATAGCTATATTTTGAACCTCTTACAAAGTCCCACATTGACATAAACATTATGGTCATATTCCACACGGCTTTTCCTTTTAACATGATTCCATTATCTTTCCAGTGGCCGTATTTTTCGATTTCGTTTATGTATTCGTCGGCGAGGTTAATCCCACCTGTAAAGGCTATATAACCGTCTATTATGACTATTTTTCGATGGTCACGATTATTGAATTTGGATCTTAGTATTGGAACGAAACGATTAAATGTACAGGCTTTAATTCCGTATTCTTCTAATTTATTATAATAATGATTTGGAAGGGTCATGATACATCCTAGGTCATCATACATAAATCTTACTTCAACGCCTTCTTTTACTTTTTGTTTTAGAATTTCTAAGATACTATCCCACATTTTTCCTTCTGAAACGATAAAGAATTCCATAAAAATATATCTTTTGGCTTTTTTTAGTTCGGTTAATAGTTTTTCATAGTATTCTTCGCCAATTTTAAAATATTTTGTTTCGGTATCTTTACAAATTGGTGACAATGAATATTTTGTTATATACATGGCTTGATTATAGGCGGTTATATTTTCGTATTTTAATTCATCTTTGGCTGTTTCATCTTTGGAAATATTTTTTAATTGATGGTAGTAAATTTCTTCCATTTTCTTTTTTTCTCTACTGCTTAATTGAACTCCACCAAATATGGCGTAGATTACTATTCCGATTACTGGAAATACTAATATAACCATAATCCACGCTATTTTATAACCGGGATTTGTATTTTTATTAATTATATAAATTGTGACTAAAATACCTAGTAAGTAACTAATAATATAAAAATATATGAATTGAATATTGAAGTGCCACACCATTGTTATTAGAAGTAATACTTGTGATAGTAATAGTATTATTCCGATAAAAGCTCTATGGGTTAAAAAATTAAATAGTTTTCCTATATATTTCATATTATCACCACTCTAATTTAGATTATAACTTAATTCTTTTAAATATTCAATAATTTTAAAAATACTAGATGTTTATTCACCTAGTATTTCTTTCTTTTTCTTGTCATATTCGGCTTTTGTGATGGCTTTTTCATCTAGTAGTTTTTTTAATCTTTCTAATTCCTCGATATATGTTAAGTCTCCTTTTTCTGGCTTAATATTATTTAATCCAAAGTAGTATATAAGTCCTAGTATACCTGAAATGAATGAGAAGAAAATAAAGAATATTGACCATCCTAGAATACCTGATTTATGATTTAATACTTCTTCGTCTTCTAGCATTGAATATTCATTAAATTTATAGCCTCCTATAATTAATGGAATTCCCCAAAGAAGTCCAATAATTGTTAGGCAACATATAATTCCGAATACAATGGCAATTATACCCGCAGCTTTTAGTAGGGCTTTATCAGTCATTATTTAATGGCCTCCTTTCTTGAAAGGTTTAATCTGCCTTTCTTATCATATCCTAATGATTTGACTAGGATTTCATCGCCAACTTTTACAATGTCTGATGGTTTTTCTACGCGTTTTGTGTCTAATTGTGATACATGAACTAAACCTTCGGTTCCTGGCCAAAGTTCAACAAAACATCCGAAGTCTTCTACTTTAACTACTTTTCCAGTATATATTTTATCTGGTTCTACTTCTTTGACAACTTCTTTTATACGGTTTGCGGTATCTTCGATTACTTTTTTATCTGAGTGATAGATGATGACTTTTCCGTCTTCTTCTAGGTCTACTTTTACAGCGCCTATTTCGTTAACGCTTTTTACATTACTACATTCTAAGATAATTTGGGTAATCATTTCTCCACCTTTTCCGATAACGTCTTTTATTTTGTCTGGGTTGATCATAAAGGTCATCATTTTTGGTGCATACTGGCTTACTTCTTTTCTTGGTTCTTTGATGGTATCTGTAATTACATCTAATATTTGAAGTCTAGCTTCTTTGGCTTGCTCTAGGGCTTCTTTTAAGATTTGTTTTGATATTCCGTTTATTTTGATATCCATTTGAAGAGCGCATATTCCGTTTTTAGTCCCGGCTACTTTGAAGTCCATATCTCCTAGATGATCTTCTAATCCTTGGATGTCGGTTAGGATTGTATATTCATCACCAGCGGTAATTAATCCCATGGCGATTCCGGCAACTGGAGCTTTTATTGGAACTCCGGCAGCCATTAGGCTCATACAGCCAGCACAAATACTTGCTTGTGATGATGAACCATTACTTTCTAATATTTCTGATACTACTCTTATTGTGTATGGGAATTCTTCTTCGGTTGGTAATACTTGTAATAAAGCTTTTTCACCTAAGGCTCCGTGTCCTACTTCTCTTCTACCAGGAGCTCCATATCTTCCTGTTTCTCCTACTGAAAATTGTGGGAAGTTATAATGTAACATGAATCTTTTTTCAGATTCTAGATCTAGTCCGTCTAATATTTGATGTTCACCTAGGGCTCCTAAAGTTGTTACTGATAAACTTTGGGTTTCTCCTCTTGTGAATAATGCGGAACCGTGGGTTCTTGGTAAAATATCGATGTCGGTAGACAGTGGTCTTATTTCGTTCATTTTTCGGCCGTCAGCACGTTGTTTTTCGATTACGACTATTTTTCTAAATGTTTGGTATTTTACTTCTTCAAATACTAGTGATACTTTTGTTAGTAATTCTTTTAATTCGTCATCTTTTAAGTTTTCGTTTTCTTTTTTATATTTTTCTAATAGATTTTCTTTGATTTCGTCTATTTTTCCATATTTTTCTAGTTTATCTTTTATTCTTAAGGCTTCATCAAGTGGTTTTTCGATTAATGAAGTGATTTCTTCTTTTAGTTCTTTACTTATTTCTAGTTTTTCGTATTCCATTTTTTCTTCACCGATTTCTTCGATGATTTTTTCTTGGAAGGCTACTAATTCTTTGATAGCCTCATGACCAAACATTAGGGCTTCTAACATATCTTCTTCATTTACTTCTTTGGCTGATGATTCTACCATGTTAATTGCGTCTTTAGTACCAGCGATTGTTAAATCGATATCTGATTGTTCAGCTTGTTCTACGGTTGGATTGATGATAAACTGGCCGTCTACTCTACCTACTTTAACACTGGCAATTGGTCCATTAAATGGGATTTTACTGATTGAGGTAGCAAGTGATGAACCAAATAATGCGGTCATTTCTGGTGAATTATTTGGATCTACTGATAAAACTGTGTTTACAATTTGAACTTCATTTTTGAAATCTTCTGGGAATAGTGGACGCATTGGTCTATCGATCATTCTTGCTGCTAGTGTAGCGTTTTCTGTTGGCCTACCTTCTCTTTTGATAAATCCACCTGGTATTTTACCTACTGAATATAGTTTTTCTTGATATAGTACCATTAGTGGAAAGAAATCTGATAGTAAATTAGCTGTTTTTGATACGACTGCGGCTGAAAGAACTACGGTATCTCCATATCTTACTAGTACTGATCCAGTTGCTTGTTTGGCAAGCTGTCCATGTTCGACGATTAATTTTCTTCCTCTAAAATCTAATTCGAATACTTTTTTCATTATAACATCTCCCTAATTATATAAAAGACACTCAAAAAGGAGTGCCTACTATTTCTATTATTTTCTTAAGCCTAAGCTTTGGATAAGTTCACGATATCTTGTAACATCTTTTTCTTTTAAATATTTAAGCAAACTTCTTCTGTGTCCAACTTTTTTAAGTAATCCTCTTCTTGAATGGAAGTCATGCTTATGTTCTTTTAAGTGTTCAGTAAGTTCTTTGATTTCTTCTGTAAGAATTGCGATTTGAACTTCTGCAGAACCGGTATCGTTTTTACCTCTAGCATATTTTTTAACAATTTTTTCTTTTTGTTCTTTTGTTAATGCCATTTTCTTTCCTCCTTTTTTATTATATTCGCTTACAACCTAGAATAAAAGATGGAGTTCTTTTAATCCAAGTAATAAGTACATTAATAATATACATTATTTTAGGGAAAAATGCAAGTAAAAATTAATATCTCCTGTTTTTAAGTGCTTTTTTGAATGATTTACCAAATTCACTTTTTGGATTTTTTTCGGCTATTTTTTTCCAAAACATTGCGAATGATTTACGATTTCTAAAGTCGTATCTTTTTTTATTATTTCCGCTTCCAATAGTAATAATTGGGAAACCATCGGCATCTAATACCCAGTTTACTCCTCTAAAACTATATTCAATATCTTTCTCGTTTATGCCACTATTTCTTTGCTGGTGATACTGCTCTATACGATTTTTTATTATATATGTTTCTACAAAGGCTACAAAATCTGGATGGTTTTTTTCTTTATCGTTTAGGCACTCTCCAACTATTTCTTCTGGGAATAGTTCATCAAATACTTTGGTACTTAAAAGGGCATCTCTTTTTACTTTTGGATCGTACTGTGCATGAATACCTAAAGCGATAAAGCTATCTCTGACATGATTTTCATAGGTTTCACTGTAATCTTCAGAGTTACATAAGATTTCTCCTTCTTCTCTTTCAGTAAAACCAAATTGGTCTCTTATGGTTATCCATGCTGGATGATATTTAATAATAAATGGATCTATATGTTCACCATGATCGGCAACTGTATCTAATGTTCTTCCCATTTCAAGTGCTTGTCTAACGTTTTTACTAAATCTAATTATTTTTTCACCTATTTTTTCAGGATTTGAGTATGTCTTTCCGTCGATTCTGATATAATCTATTGGCCAATTTTCGTCGTCATTAAATTTTACGCTTACACTACTAAATGTAAGGTTCCCTACTTTTTTGGCAAAATCTTTTTTTCTTTGTTCTAATGTCATAAATTATTCCTTCCTTTTGTTTATGAGGGATATTATATAGGTTTTGGGTGGTAATGTCAAACCTATTGTATATTTTTGGGGAATGTGGTATATTATATTTAGTGAGGAATATTCCTCATAAAAAAGGGAAACATTGTAACATATCAATGTCTACCCTATTGGTTGAATAGAGAAGACACTCCTGTTGAAGTGATACAATAAAAGTAGACAAAGAGAAAAAACACTTTTAAAACCCTGATTCAATTTTATATTGAATTGGGGTTTTATAATTTAACGCGCATGATGGTCTTTCATTATTGTAATAATAAATATATTCTTCGATAAGTTTTGGGACATTATCACATTTCTTTAAATTAAAATCAATCATTAATTCTTCCTTAATCCAGCCATTTAATGATTCATTAACTGGATTGTCTGTAGGTGTACCAGCTCGACTCATCGAACGTTCTATGTTATAATCTTCAATGAGTTTATTATAACTCGCAGACGAATAAACTGAACCTTGATCCGTATGCAAAATAATCAAATCTTCAGTTTGTTCTTTTTTTATGCGATTAAGAACTTGATTTAAGCCATCATAATATGATGATATAGCTCCTTTCCTAGAAGCTAATCCATAACCAACAATCTCTTTATTCCATGCATCAAAATATAAAGTTAATTCGTAATAGGTACCTTTTACCCAAAATGAAGTCATATCGGAAACAATGACCTCGAACGGTCTAGATAAATATTTCCAACCATTCCATACCAAATTATTAAATTTTTGTTGTTCTTCACCTGGTTTTTTCCATTGATAATGTTTTCCTTGTGAGCGTATGTTTTCATACTTGCAGCATAGGTGAACATGATTATCTGTCATAAATACACCATATTTGTTTCTAATAAAAGAATTTATCCATCGATATCCATGAGATGGATGTTCCTTATGAACCTCTTTTATTAAATTAATTTCAGTTTGTCTAGATATTTCTTTAATGCTTGGATTATCTTTCCTGTATTTCCATTTATAATATCCTGATTTACTTACTTTCATTATTTTGCATAATTCAGTTATCGAATATTTATTTTTCAAATTATCAATTATTTCGTATTCTTGTCTAATGTAGTAACGTATTCCTTTGCAGCCCCATCTCCTTTCACTATATAACCTTTTTTTAATCGTTCATTCTCAATTTCTAACTTCATTATTTTCAATTCTAATTCTTCTTCTCTAGTTAATGTTTTTTTAGGTCTACCTTTTGATTGTTTTCCTGATAGTGATTGTAATCCTTCTATTCCATTCTCTAAATATTTCTTTTTCCATCTCTTTAATAATCGCAAATTTATATTGTATTCACTGCTTATTTCTGTCAGCGGTTTATGATTTATTAAATACTCTAGTAAAATTTTTTCTTTTTCTTCAGGTGTTCTCATTACATTTTTTCCACCTTTTGGTCTTCCCATTATATCATCTTCTTACAAATATTGTATCAAAAAAAGTAGACTAAAGTGTTTTTTCTCTTTGTCTACTTTTATTGTATCACTTCAGTTGGGGTGTCTTTCTCTATTAATTAAGACTCTTCCAAAGAAGAGCAACTAATAAAATGATAATTATAAGCAATACTAGGATTAGGAAATCTTTTTTTGTCATAATATCAAACCTCCTATTTTGAGACCAAAACCCCCAAAATAAATAGGTAGACACCAATAGCGGTTACAATGTTTTCGTGGGTATTAATATATATTAATGGTTTTAGTTAGTCAATGGTTTTTACAAAATTCGTTTTTTGGGAATTTTTTATGTACAGATTTGGGAATTTTGCGTGTTTTTTTTATGCAGAAATTGAAATTTGGTAATTAAAAAAGTAATCTAGTTTTGATTACTTTCATATATCATTTTCCACATTTTTAATTCGTTGTTTTCTTTTTTGTATATAGCTAGTTCATTATTTTCTTTGTCCAGGAACAAGACTTTATCATAATCGGGTTTTAATTTTTGCCCATTGATTATTTTTTGTTTTAGTTTATCATCGACTTTTACTATATTTATATCTAAAGCATCTTTTATGTTTATTATTTTGTAGTTATTTTCTTCTAAGTCTTTTAATGTATATGTGTCTTCTAATTTAAATTTTCCTTGGGTTGTTCTAGTTAATTTACTCATTATACCTATAGTGTTTAGGCTATGGGCAATATCTCTGATTAAACTTCTAATGTATGTTCCTTTTGAGACTTTTGTATATATTTGAAAAATTGTTTTGTTATTTTCTTGTTTATAATCTAGTAGTTTTAAATCATAAATTGTAACTTCTTTTTTTGGTAAAGTTACTTCTTCATTATTTCTTGCATATTCATATAGTTTTTTCCCTTTTACTTTGACAGCCGAATATTTTGGTACTTCTTGATGATATGTGGTTATGAATTTTTTTAGTGTATTTTCTATTTCTTGTTTTGTAATATTTATATTTTCTGTTTTTAGGATTGTACCTTCGGTATCCAAGGTATCAGTTTCTAATCCTAGAGTTACTTCGGCAATATATTCTTTTTCGGTACTAGTTAATATTTCTACTAATTTGGTTGCTTTGCCTAGGCAAATTATTAATACTCCTTCAGCCATTGGATCTAGTGTTCCAGTATGTCCTGCCTTGGTATTTAATAGTTTTTGAACTTCATTTACAACGTCTCTACTGGTGATTCCTTTTGGTTTATTTATTGGAATTATTCCATTTATGTTATTTTTGTATTTCAAATGTTGTTCCTTCTCTTGTGTCTTTAAGTATTATATTTTGTTTTTGAAGTTCTTCTCTTATTTGGTCGGCTTTTTCATAGTCTTTATTTTGTTTAGCAATATTTCTTTCTTGTATTTTATTTTCGATATATGTTTTTAGATTGTTATCTATTTTTTCTTCTTTTAAAAGGTCTAGGCTTAAGACTTTATCAAAATCATTTATTAAATATAATTTACTATTACCATTTAAATCTGATTTTAATACATCATATAATACGGTTAGGGCTTGTGCGGTGTTTAAATCGTTTTCTAGGGCTGCTTTAAATTTATCTTGGTATTCTTTTATTTGATGTTCTTCTAAATTTCCTTCTTCTTTGATGGTTTTTATTTTATTTAATAATTTATTATAACTATCTTTCATGTTATCTAGATTGTGGAAATCGAAAAGTAATTGTTTTCTATAATGAGAACTTAAGCACATATATCTAAATACTAAGGGATTATAGCCTTTTTCTATTATGCTATCTACGGTTAAGAAATCACCTTTGGATTTACTCATTTTTCCTGTTTTATCGTTTAGGTGTTCAGTGTGGAACCAATAATTACACCATTTATGCCCTAAATAACTTTCTGATTGAGCAATTTCGTTGGTATGGTGTGGGAAGATATTATCTACTCCACCACAATGAATGTCTAGGTACTCTCCTAAATTATTGATAGCGATTGCGGAACATTCTATATGCCAACCTGGGTATCCTGTTCCGAATGGACTATCCCATTTTAATTCTTGATCTTCAAATTTTGATTTAGTGAACCATAAAACGAAGTCGCCTTGGTTCTTTTTATTTTCGTCTTTTTCAACATCTTCCCTAGCACCAATTACCATTTCATCATTTTTGTTTATTAATGAGTAGTAATTGTTTAATTTACTGATATCAAAATATATATTTCCGTTTGATTCATATGCGTATCCTTTTTCTAGTAGTTTTTCTGTCATTTTTATATATTCATTTATATATGATGTGGCAGGAACTACTATTTCAGGCCATTTGATATTTAGTTTTTTACAATCTTCTTTGAAGGCTTCGGTATATTTTTTAGCAATATCTAAAACGGTGGTGTGTTCTCTTTTTGCACCTTTTAACATTTTATCATCGCCACTATCTGAATCGCTGGTTAAATGTCCAACATCGGTTATATTCATACATCTTTTTACGTTATAGCCTATATAGTTTAATGATTTTTCTAATATGTCTTCTGATATATAATTTCGCATATTTCCGATATGAGCGAAGTGATATACGGTTGGTCCACATGTATAAAGGGTTACTTCGTTTTGATTATGTGGGACAAATTCTTCTATTGTTTTTGTTAATGTATTATAAAGTTTCATGTAATCACCTTTTTCCTATATACATTATAGCATATCAAGGGTTTTATGTGAATTGTTTAGTTAATTTTTAATTTGTTTGTTTAGCTCGTAAATTATTTTAAATTCCTCTTCTATTTTTTTATATGTTTCTTTTATAATATCATCATATTCTTTTGTTTTTTGGTAATATCTTTTAAGCTTTAATTTTTGAAACTTGAGTGGTTTGTTTTCTGTTAATATATCTTTTTGTTTTTGATAAAATTTTATTTTTGTATATAGATGTTCTAAATAAAGGCTTGATTTTTGTAGTTTATTTTCTAATTGTAAATTGATAATTTTTTCTTCTAAGCTACATTCATTTTGGTTATTACCTTTGTTTTTCATGCATACTCCTTTCTTTACAACATACTTCTGCTTTAAATTATAACACAAAATAGCATAAAATAATAACTGAAAGTAGCAATTCGCTTATTTTTGTCTCCTAAATGGGAAAATTAATCTAGGTGGTAGTATGATTAATTTTAAAAGAATAAAAGATATTAGAGAAGATCATGACATGAGTCAAAAACAGATGGCTGAAATTTTAGGGGTTAATCGTTCTACCTACTCTTTATGGGAGCTAGGCGTTAATGTGATTCCTTTGAGATTTTTATGTGCTTATGCTGATTATTTTAACGTTAGTATTGATTATGTTTTAAGTTTGACTAATGATAAAAATATGAAAATTATTTATAGTGGGCTTGATTTAAAAATTCTTGGTAATAACATGAAAATGGTGCGAAATTTAAATAATTTATCACAAGAGAATGTGGCGGATATTTTAAAGGTTACTCAGGCTTGCATCGTGAGGTATGAAAAAGGATTAGTTTGTATTTCTACTTCCCATCTTTATAGTTTCTGTAAAGAATTTAATGTATCTATGAGTTATATATGCGGAAAATCTAATAAATAGATTTTCTTTTTATTGTGATTGGACGGTCGATTTTTGTACAAACAAAAAACCGTTCTATTGAACGGTGAATTTCTTATTGGTGCGGGCGAAGGGACTTGAACCCCCATGCCGTAAGGCGCTAGATCCTAAGTCTAGTGCGTCTACCAATTTCGCCACGCCCGCATTATAAATGGTGGACCCTGATGGACTCGAACCATCGACCGTCCGGTTATGAGCCGGATGCTCTAACCAACTGAGCTAAGGGTCCAATACACATCTGACTTTTATATAATAACATATTACAATATTTTATGCAATAACTTTTGAAAAAATAATAAATAATTTGTTGAAATATTTATTTATATATGGTATATTTTAATTAATGAGGGATTTCCTCATAAAAAAGGGAAACATTGTAACATATCAATGTCTACCCTAGTTGGGTTGACGTTTAGCTTTAAGCTAGATGTCTTTTTTTACGACCTAACCCCCTGAAGGTCCTTAGCTCCTATGAACTAAATTCCTCTCGGAAATAGAATCAATAAAATTATGATTATAATCAATAAAGCGATTAAGCAATCCTTTTTTGACATAAGCACATAACCTCCCTTTGAATTCTTTCGAATAAAGACAGGTAGACACCAATAGCGGTTACAATGTTTCCGTGGGTATTAATATATATTAATGTTTTTTATTAGTCAATGGGTTTTACAAAATTCCTTTTTTGGGGATTTTTTTTGTGCAGATTTAGAAAATTTGCGTGTTTTTTTATGCAGAAATGGAGATTTGGTAATTAAAAAAAGTATTATTTAATACTTTTGGGAGCGGTTTCGATATTAACTTCACTATTTCCTTTTAAAAGAGTTTCTCCTAATTCAACTTCTGATGGTTTTGCGGATGAAATTATTGTATCTTTAAGCTCGGTGGCATCGGAATATAATGTTAATTTTTCTCTTTGGATATCGAGCTCGCTATTCTCACCTTTAAATGTATGGCAATTAATTTTAGCTTCATTATATGGTAAAATGATTCTTGTGTCTGCTAAATGTAAATTACTACAATTTATATTTAATGGTTGTGTGCCTAAATTTAATAAACTTTTTCTTATACTTAGACTATGATTGGTGGCAAGAATACTATTTAGTACTACTCTATACAAATCGTTTTCTTGGTCTACGGTATATAAATCAGTAATCTTTTTTGTATAATTAGCGCCTTTTAAAATAATGCTTTTGGCTTCTATTTGTAGCGGGATTGTGTAAGCGCCGTTTGTTAAATCTATTATAATGCATTCGCAAAGGATTTTTATTTTATCTAATGGTTTTAGTGAACCTTTTTTATTTCCTTTTAGATAAACTATTGAATCTTCAAATGATAAAGTACATTCCTTGGTTTCTTTTGGAAGGGTTAGAATATATGTATTTGGATTAAAGTGTACTAAACCCTCTACAGCGTTTGGTATTTTTACTTCATAAACTAATTGTTCATTATTTTGATAAGCTTTTCTCTGATTTCTTTTTATGAATTGTTGTTCTTCTATCATAGTATTTTCCCCCCTTAAATAAAATAAGGAACATTAGATGTGCCTTATTTTTGTATCATATTTAATAAATTAATTTTAAACATATCTTTTTCTGAGTGTTCTTTTGACACCATTACACCTTTATATGTAACTAATTCAGATTGATGTCCTTCACTTAGGATATCTTCTGGGCTTAGTGTTAAAATTGTTATTGTTTTATTTGCTTCATTTACACGATAATGAAGTTTTGCATCGCCGTGTACTTTGGAAAATAAAGCATCGGTTGGTAATTTTACTTCATAGTAATCACCGTTTTCATCTGTTTTTGTTTTTTCACCGATGATTTTTCCGCCTTTTAATGTTGGATAATATTCAAAATATAACTTTTTATATGCAAGCATATTATATTTTTTTAAAGCACTTTCTAGCTTTTTAAAATTGTTTTCATCGTCGTATTCAAATATGTATTTTTCTTCCATATGCCTTCACCTTCTGTCTATTTTCCTACTATATCAATAATAACATATGCGGTAAGTTAAAGTCAAATGTTTATTTTATTTTTAAGTGTTTGGTTTACAAAAAAATACACCTTATTTGGTGTATTATCTTGTTTTTCCGGTTTGAATGTATCCGTTATTTAATAATTCACTATTATTACATGTACTCCATTTATAATCAGTATTTTTATTTACATATTTACGGTCACGATATTTATAATATGTAACATCTTTATAAACTGGAGCTTGTTCATATTTTGGAACGGCTTTAAGACAGTATTTTGGAGATGTATATCTTCCAGCGTTGGTGTACTCACTACCACATTCGTATACAACTGCTCCATTACTATACGTTAGTTTTTTTGGAGTATGTTTTTGAATGGTAGTTCCATTTTGAACTGTTTTTGTTCCAATTTGAACTCTTTCTGTTTTTGTTTGAACTTGTCTACTATTTGAACTATTTATTTTTGCGGTTGTCCAATTTGACCAGTTACCATAATTTGTCCAGTAACCGTTACTTGCTTTTGAATATTCACATTCACTAGCAGTAGCTACTGTTTTATCATCTTCTTGCGTACTATCGTTTTCAGTTAATTTTTTTTTTTCGCAAACGTCACCTGTACAGTAATCATAGTTACCAAAATAACTAATAATATACTTTTCTGTTTTTCCACAAGTTAAGTTTACTTTTAATTTATAATCATCTTTATTTTTTGTAACTTCAACATAAGATTTTTCTGTATCACATGATTTACCATTATTATCAGTAATCTCAGTAATTAGATTTTTATCTATCATGTCTTCTAAAGTCATCTTTTCAGCTTTATTTGTTTGTGGTAAACGGTTACCTATATAATACCCTAAAGCTGCTTCTTTCATTGTGTTTAAGTTATTTGTAAATACTTGGTTTTCAGAAACACCTATTTTTTTATCTATTTGGTTATTGATATAACCTTTTGTTGGAAATAACCAAATAATAAGAAATACAACTATTACTGCTACTAATAGTTTTAAAATGATATTTCCAAATACAAATCCTCTATTATTTTCTTCGTACATATAATATTCCCCCTATAAATGTCTAGTATTCTAACACAATTTATGGGGTTTGTCAATTTTAATTTATAGAAAAAGATATATAGTTTTTCTATATATC
>CANRSQ010000006.1 GCA_947642475.1 uncultured Mycoplasmatota bacterium | reverse complement strand
ATTAAGGTAAGGAAAGGTGAAATTCCTTTATTATTACAGTGGGATGAAAGATGGGGTTATGCTTCTTACGGTGAAAATATAATTGCGATTAGTGGATGTGCGCCGACGTCTTTAGCAATGGTGGCTTCTGGTCTTACTGGTGATAGTAATATTACTCCTTATAAGGTGGCCAAGTATGCGGAAGATAATGGCTTTTATGTTAATGGAACTGGAACTAGCTGGAGTTTGATGACTAGTGGTAGTGCAGCTTTTGGAATTAAAGGTAAGGAACTTTCTTTATCTAAAAATAATGTTTTTGGTGAACTTGAAAATGGACATCCGATTATTGCAAGTATGCGTGAGGGTGATTTTACAACTCAGGGTCATTTTATTGTTTTAACTGGTATTTCTAATGGAAAGATTATGGTTAATGATCCTAATAGTAAGAAGCGCAGTAGTCTTTTATGGGATTATGATAGGTTAGAAGATCAAATTAAGAATTTATGGTCGTTTAGTGTTTGAGGTGATTAATATATGGATAGATTTATTATGATTAAGTATGAGGTTTTAACTTGTTTTATTCCGTTTATTATTTTATTATTTATTTTAAATTACTTTTATAAGGAAAAATATAATTATGGGGTTAATAGGAAAAGAGCTTTTTTACTTATTTTATTTGCACTATATATAACTGGGATATTTTATTTTACAGGCTGCGGAACTATTTGGGATGGTATTTTTAAAGAATTTGATGTTAGATATGAATATATTAATGTTTTGCCTTTTTCTAATAATATTGATACTACTGGGTATTTGCTTAATATAATTTTATTTATTCCTTTTGGCTTTTTAGTACCGCTTATTTGGAAAAAATTAAATAGACCTTCTTTTATTATAGGCTTTGGATTTTTATTTTCATTACTTATTGAATCCAGTCAACTTTTAAATAATCGTTCAGCCGATATTGATGATTTAATTTTAAATACTTTAGGAGCCTTTATAGGTTTTGTTGTTTTTAGATTATTTAACAAGATATTTAAATTTGATAGTGGGGGACGTTATTGTAAATATGAAATGGTTATTATTGTTTTAGTAATATTTTTAGGAAGGTTTTTCTTCTTTAATGAATATTTTATGGCTTCGTTATTATATGGATTTTAGGACAAATAATTATTGTTCTTTTTTTAGTAAAAAATTTATACTATTTTAGCGATTTTTTTTGACATAATTGCAAAAAAACGATAATATATTATTAGAAAATATTTAATATATAGAAGGGAAAAGTATTAAGGAGAGTTGTATATGAAGAAGTTTTTGAAATTCAAAAAAACTTATGTATTAATTTTTTGTATTATACTTGTATTAACAGTTACATTTACTGGTTTTAATGTATTTAAATCTAGTACAGAAAAAAATCTTGAAACAGAGGGAGCACTTTCTTATGATAGTGATAAATTAGAAGATGTTGTATATTTGTCTGATATTCCTTATATGAAAGCTGAAATAGGTTGGAAAACTATCGGACTTGATAAAACAGTAGACAATGCCGCTTTAACAATGAATATCGATGGAACTGCAACCGTTATTAAAAAAGGTATTTGGGCTCACGCTACATCTACTGTCGAATACGACATTAGTAATTATAAAGATTATGCTTATTTTACTACATACTATGGTTTAAATACTACATCAAAAGCTGGTGACGGTGTAAAATTCTATATTTATACTTCACAAGACGGAGAAAATTGGACTTTAAGAACAGAAGAAAACCCTTCTGCTTTAAAAGGTTCAGATAATGCCGTTTATGCTAGAATTGATGTTAGAGATGCTAATTATATTAGACTTTATGCCGATAGATGCGCTTCTGATGCTAGCGACCACGCCGTATGGGGTGACGCTAAATTAGTAAAAGAAGGTTATAACAAAAACGTTATGAAAACCGTAGAAGAATACGATGAAATTATTAAATCAAAATATCAATCAGGTGCTGTTAGTGACGAATTAAAACTTACCTTACTTCAAAGAGATTTTATCAAAAATATTGGTCAATATAGATTACGTTTATTCTTAGGCCAGGATCCTAAACACGCCCAAATGTTAGATTGGTTTTTAAATGATGAACAAGCACTTCGTTTATGGACTATGGGTGGAAAACCAAGTGGAACATATGAAAGATCTCTTGAAGTACTTAGTAATTTATATCACGCATATAAAGATGATTTGAAAAATGAAAACGAAACTGCATTAGGAACAAAATATAAAGATTTATATTTGAAAATGATGGTATCACTATCTTTATCTCATGCGGCCAACGTTGGTTTATGGGTTGGGGGTAATCAACTTTCAGATGCTGTGACACGTTACGATATTTATAAACAAATGCATTTAAATAACAAACTTGAATCAAATGCAATGTTTGAAAGTTATACTATAGATGAGATGCGACAAGTTATGGCGACTAACATTGATGATGAAGAAATATTGTGGCTTCGTGATTATTCTTTAAAGAGATTTCCAGATAGAGCTAAAAGGTTTTATGTCATGGGTAATTATTTTGGATATACAAAAGGCTATAGTTATGGTAGACCACAATATTATAGTGCTGCAAATTATGATAAGTGGGATGCTAAGTATAATTTATCTGCTTATAATATAACTTACCAAGCTGGAAAACCTAAACTATGGATAGTATTTGAAGAAGGAGCCGTTTGTGGAGGAATATCAAAAACATCAGCTAACCTTTATGGTGTATGGGGATATCCTGCTCGTGTTGTAGGACAACCTGGGCATGCTGCTTATATTTATTTATATAATGCTGGTGGCGGAAAAAATGCATGGCAATTAGCGTATAATAATGCTAATACAGCCTGGGCTAACACTGGTGGTAGTGCCGTCAATGGTTGGGGAACTAGATATGCTACAAATAGTGGCGGAATTCAATCAGGTTCCTATATATTACTTGGGCAAGAAGCTCAAAATGAATATGACAAATATGAAAAAGCAAAGTTTATTTTATTACAAGCCGATGTTTATAAAAATGATAAGAAAAAACTAGAACAAATTTATCGTGATGCTTTAAATGAAGAAAAAATCAATTTAGATGCATGGATTGGTTTAACCGATGTATATCTTGCTGATGATACAAAAACAGATGAAGATTTATATAATTTAGCTGAAGAAGTCGCTGAAGCTTATACTTATCATCCACTACCAATGTATGATTCAACAAGAAGATTTGCAGCTAAATTAAAATCATCATCACAAGCATACTATGCTAAATTAATGACATTACAAGATGAAACATTACATAAAGCTGTAAAAGCAACAGGTGCAAATACAATTTATACTAAAGAAGTTCCAGTAATCGCTAACGCGCTTTTAGGAATAACAGATAATAAGATAGCTACTTTCTCATTTGACGGAGCAAATGCTGGTAAAATAGTATTATCTAAGCAATTACAAAGTGCTCAAACAAGTTGGTCATATAGTTTAGATGGTGGAGATAATTGGGTAGATTGTGCTGATGGTTTTGTACAACTAACAAAAGAAGAATTAGAAAATGTTACCCCAGAAAATGATATTAAAGTTCATATTAGCGGATTACCAAAAACTGCAGCAAATATTTTTACAATTGATATTAAACAAGGTAGTTTCCCTGCTAGTGGTGTAACTATTGATGATTTTGAAAATCGTTTCAATGGCGTAAATAATAAAATGGAATGGACACTAGATCCAGTAAACGGTGAATGGCAACCATTCTCAGATGCAACCCCACTATTTAAAGGAGACGTTGTCGTTTATGTTAGAATGATCGCAACCGGTGTTTATACAACAACTAAACCTGTTCATTATACATTTACAACAAATGCATCTTCATTAACAAATAGATTTATTCCAAGAGCTAAAATTAGTGTTAAAGCGGCAGCAGTTCATGGTAAAGGTAGTTTCAGTAATATGCTAGATGGAAATATCAATACTGCATGGTATAGTAAAGAATCTTCATTTGGTCAAGGATTCCAACAAGCAAATGTTATTCTTGAACTAGATGAACCTAGATATGTATCAGAGTTAGATTATATTCCATTTGCTAATGCTAAAACAGCTATGGGAGGATATGAAACTGGAAAAGCCAAAGCTATAACCGTACTAGTAAGTGAAGATTATACAAATTGGACTACGGCAGCATCTGTAAATAATTTAGCTAATAATAGTACTGCTAAAAAAATAACTTTTGATGAACCTAGACTTGCAAAATATGTAAGTATTAAGTTTACCGAAATTAATGCTCCCGCATTAACATCTTTCGTTTCAGTTGCAGTATTAAACTTATATGAAAATCCAACAGTAAGCGAAATACCACTTGCTGAGGTAAGTTATGATATTTCTAAAAAAACAAATAAAGATGTCGTTGCTGAATTAGTAAATGAAAATAGAGAAATTACTGTCACTAACAATGGTGGTAAAAAAACTCATACATTTACTAAAAATGGTGAATTTACCTTTGAATTTGTTGATAAAAATGGTAAAAAAGGTAGTGCAACCGCAAAAGTAGACTGGATTGATAAAACTCCACCTAAATTAGATGTAAAATTTAGTACTACTGATATAACAAATGAAGAAGTAGTCGCAACCCTTACATTTGATAAAGAAAATGTAACAGTAATATCAGATGCTTCGATTTCTGAAGATCCAGTAGACGGAAGCAAAACCCTTACTTTCTCAAGAAATGATAGTATAGAATTAGAATTCCAAGATGAATTAGGAAATGTTGGCAAAAAAACAATTACCGTAGATTGGATTGATACAGAAGCTCCAACTGCTGAATTTGAATTTAGTACAACTAATATAACTGATAAAGAAGTAGTCGCAACATTAGTACCAAGTGAAGAAGTAACAATTTTAAATAATGACGGAAAAGATACATATACATTCACTAAAAATGGTTCATTTACTTTTGAATTTGTTGATAAAGCTGGAAATGTCAGTACTGCCACAGTAGATGTAAATTGGATTGCTCCATTACCACAATACAAGGTCAAATATTCAACAGAAGAACTAACAACAGAAGACGTTAAAGCCACATTAGAACTTGAAAAAGGTTATCAAATATTTAACAATAATGCTAGTAATGAATATACATTTACTGAAAATGGAACTTTTGAATTCCAATACAAAGATAAAAACGGAAATATCGGAATTATTCCCGTAACCGTAGATTGGATTGATAAAGAAAATCCAACAGCTGACTTCCAATATAATACTAAAAAATGGACAAATAAAGATGTCGTAGTAACCCTAAAACCAAGTGAAGAAGTTACGGTTACAAATAATGACGGAAAAGATACATATACATTCACTAAAAATGGTTCATTTACCTTTGAATTTATTGATAGAGTAGGTCATAAAGGTACCGCAACTGCCAGAGTAAATTGGATTGATAAAAAAGCTCCAACGGCAACTATTGAATATAGTACAACTTTGCCAACGGATAAAGATGTAGTTGCAACTTTAAAACCAAGTGAAGAAGTTACCGTTTTAAATGGTAAGAAAACTTATACTTTCCGCGAAAATGCTGAATACACATTTGAATTTGTTGATAGAGCTGGAAATATTGGATATGCAACTGCAAAAGTAAACTGGATAAATAAAAAAGCACCTCAGAAAAATAATACAAGTACTAAAGTAACTTCTAATAAAAATATTGCTAATGCTTCATCAAAGAAAGAACAAACATATAAAACTATAACAAAAGGCAATATTAATGTTCAAATTCCAAATTCTGTATTAGCCCAGTATGGTGAGGTTTCTTTGGATTATAAAAAACTTACTTTAAGTGATGCCCAGAAACACCGTTATGGAAAAAATAGTGAAATTTATGAACTTTCTTTAAAGTCAGATGATAATAGCATAATTGACTTATCTGACACAACATTAATTCATGTTATAAAATTAAATCCTGATAAAACATTTGCTGCTGTTTATGTTGTTAGACCAGATAATAGTGTTGTAGAGTTAAATGCTAAAGTTAACGAAAATAATGAAGCTGTTTTTGATGATGACGGATTAGGTAAATATATTATTTCATATAAAGATGACGAAATAGATAGTACCGATGAAGTTACCAATGAAAAGATAAATAAAGATAACGATAAGAAAGAAATAAAGAAAAAAGAAGAAAAAACTAATTATCTTCCTTATGCAATTGGTGGAACTATTATTGTATTTGGTGGATTTGTTACTCACTTCATAATAAGAAAAAATAAGTATAAAAAAATACACTACTAATGTGCATTTTTCCAAATTTCTTTAATTTCCTTTGGCATATCTTGAAGGGTGATATTTTTCATCCTTTTTTCATTGCCGTCTTTTTCCATTTCACTATAATACCAACATTTATAATTAATCATATTAAGGGCTTTTTGAAGCTCTTTAATTTCCAATTCAATATTTTCTTTTTGTTTTAAAAACATTTCTTTTCTTTTAGTAATTGTTTTATCGCCCAAAGAACACCAATGCATAAATTCTTTAATATCTTTTATCTGCATTCCAGATTTTTTTAAGCATTCAATTACCCTTAAAGCCTCTAAATTATTTTCATTAAATTTTCTAATCCTAGATTTATCTTTTTCTAAATCTATAAGTAATCCCTCTTTATCATAATATCTTAAAGTTGATACTGGAATATCAAACATTTTTGATACTTCACCAATACTATACATACTTTTACCTCCGTTTTTAAATTTAGTATTGACCTAAAGTCAGGTTTAGGTGTTCCAATTATACTAGCATATTAAAACAAGATATGTCAAGGAGGATGATAGAATGAATAAATTAGTAGTATATTTTTCATACACAGGTAATACAAAAATGATTGCACACAAAATAAAGGATAAATTAAACTGTGATATATTAGAGATAGAAACAGTAATTCCATATTCTAGTGATTATCAAACTGTTGTAAATGATGAACACAATAGTGAAGCAAGCAATCATTTACCGGAAATAAAAGATATAAACGTAGATTTAACAAAATATGATGAAATAATATTAGGAACTCCTGTATGGTGGTATAGACCAGTTCCTGCTATTAGGACATTTTTAACACAAAATGATTTATCAAATAAAGTAATAAAACCATTTGCGATGAATGCCGGCTGGCTTGGAAGAACTTTTAACGAAATAAAATCATTATGCCCTAATTCAAACGTTGAAGATGAATTAAACATTGTGTTTGAAGGTTATAGTGATAAACTAGTTACTAATGAAACAGAAATTGATAATTGGATTGATAGAATAAAGGAGGAAAGTTAAATGGAAAAACAAACTGCAGGTAGAGATAATTTAGGAAAGCTTGCTCCTAAATTTGCCGAGCTTAATGACGATGTATTATTTGGAGAGGTTTGGTCTAGAGAAGATAAGTTATCATTAAGAGATAGAAGTATGATAACAATATCTGCTTTAATGGCACAGGGATTATATCCCCAAGTAAAAGCTCATTTAATATTAGGAAAAAAACATGGATTAAAAAAAGAAGAAGTAGTAGAAATAGTTACACAACTTGCGTTTTATTGCGGCTTGCCTAAAGCGTGGAGTGTATTTCCACTAGTAGAGGAGGTGTATGGTAAAGATGAATAAAGAAGAATTTGATAAAGTAAATGTTTTTGGACTAGGAAATCCAAATGATGCTTTTAAAGAATATTTTAGTGGGCAAAGTTTTTTAAATCCACTTACTAATCCAAAAGAATGTTCTTTGTTTTTAGTCAATGTCACTTTTGAACCTGAATGTCGAAATAATTGGCACATTCATCATGCTGATAAAGGTGGTGGACAATTGTTAATATGTACCGCTGGTGAAGGGTGGTACAGGGAAGAGGGGAAAGATGCCGTTAGTTTAACACCTGGAACAGTTATTAATATTCCTGCTAATGTTAAGCATTGGCACGGTGCTAAAAAAGATTCTTGGTTTAGTCACATTGCAGTAGAAGTGCCTGGAGAAAATACTAGTAATGAATGGTTAGAACCAGTATCAGACGAAGAATACAATAATTTATAAATAAAAAATGATGGTTAATATTTAATCATCATTTTCTGTTTTGATAGTTATAATTAAGTTATTGTAAAAACTACGAACAAATGTTATAATGGGTGTAAGTTAAAAAGTCAGGAGGTTTACATGGAAGAAAGCAATATAGTCTTATACGAAGATACTAATGGAAAAGTTAATATTGATGTCATACTAAAATCTGAAACTATTTGGCTTACTCAAAAAAATATGGCAGAACTTTTTGATGTCAATGTTCCCGCGATAAATAAACATTTATATAACATCTATGAAGATGGTGAACTAATAAAAGACTCAACTGTTTCCAAAATGGAAATAGTTCAAAAAGAAGTGATAGACAAAAGTAAGGTATGGCAATTTAATTTAAAAATAGGCTGGTGTATTTTAGTTTTAGCGATACTAAATAACTACCTTCATTTTTTAGGAGTAATATTCACACCAAATGCTGAAGAATTTGTACAAGGAGTATTATATGGAGTCGGTATTGCCTATGAATTAATTTGTGTATATAATGTAACTCATGAACTTACTTTAAAAGAGAAAAAACAACAATTATTTAAAAAATTAAAAAAATAATTATAAATAAATTATAATTTAGAAGGTAGTGATAAAATGGCAATGTGGAATCCTTGGCGAGGATGTAAAAAATGTAGTGATGGGTGTTTACATTGCTATATTCATAAAGGTGATTTAAAAAGAAATATAAATACTAATGAAATTATAAAGACAAAAGATTTTTATAAACCAATAGAAAAGTTAAAAAATGGAAGTTACAAAATGAAATCTGGAATAGTTTATCTATGTTTTTCTACTGATTTTCTTATTGAGGAAGCAGATGAATGGCGAAATGATTGCTGGAACATGATTAAAGACAGACAAGATTGTACTTTTTTGTTTCTAACAAAAAGAATAGATAGATTTATGAAATGTATTCCAGATGAATGGAATGACGGATATGATAATGTGGTTGTATGCTGTACTATTGAAAACCAAAAAAATGCCGATTATAAATTATCAATTTTTAAAAACTTACCAATAAAACATAAATGCATAACAGCGCAGCCACTATTAGAAAAAATAGATATAGAAAAATATCTTGACGACATAGAACTTGTAGTAGTAGGCGGGGAGTCAGATTATAATGCTAGACCATTTAATTATGATTGGGCATTAGATATTAGAAAACAATGTATAAGAAAAAATGTTGATTTTGAATTTAGACAGTGTGGAACTTATACAATAAAGGACGGAAAGCAGTATAAAATACAGACAAAAGACTTATGTAAACAAGCCAGATTAGCAAATATTGATTATAAAAGTAATTGCTAAACAGTAATTTATAATAGACAACTAGCTTTATAAGATGTTTCGTCTATCAAAAACAAACATATAATATATTGGTGATTATATGTTTAATATTAATGATGCACTGTATGCTGCATCAGTGTTAGGTGTTACATTTGATAAATATACTCCTTCAGAGTTTTTAGATGGAATTAATATAGAACTTGAACATGGAACTATTAATCCAAGTACTAATGTAACAAATAATGATTTAATTATGACTGCTAAAATAGCTTTAGCGCATTTAAATGAATTTCCTAACTACTATAGTAGGGAATATGGCTTAAGAGTCTTTGAAACCTTTTTGCAAAGCAAACTTGAAAAATAGTTTGTTTTTGTTTTTAACTTGAAATATTAAGGCAAAAGTGATATAGTAACACTCGTAGTTTGCTGTATATTTTAGGAGGAATTATAATGATAAAAAATCTTGAAGTTTATGAGCAAGTAGGAGAAACTTCTTTTACATTAGATAAAGATGGTAGTAAAAAATTAACTGGATATGCAAGTATTGATAGACCATGGCTTAAATATTATGAGAGTGGCGCTGATGAATACGATATTCCAGCAATGTCAATGTATCAATTAATAGAGGAATTTAATAAGGATAGAATGAATGATACAGCACTTACTTACTTTGATATTAAAATAAAATATAAAAAACTATTTGAATGTATAAATAATTATTCAAAATCGTTAAATAGGTTAGGGGTAAAAAAGAATGAAATGGTTATCTTGATTTTGCCTCAAATTCCAGAGGCCCGTGAATTAATATATGCTAGTAATATTCTGGGAGCCGTTGTATATCCTATTACACCTATGCTTGCGCCTAAACAATTAGATAGAATAATTAGTGAAAATGAAGTTAAAAAAGTATTTATATTTGATGGTTTTTATGAAAGATATAGTAAGATGTTACTTACAAATAAAAATGTTGAAACTATAGTGCCGTTAAACGGAACTGAAAGTATTCCAAAACAAATTTTATTTTTTAAAGATTTAATTGATAGAATTAAAGGGAAAAAATCTGGAAATTCAAAAATATCTTATAATGAAAAAATTGTAACTTGGAATGAGTTTGTAAAATTAAAAGAAGAAATACCAGAATTATTAACTCCAGTTTATGAAAAAAATAGTCCAGCGGCAGTTATAGGAACAAGTGGCACTTCTGGAATTCCTAGTGATGTTGTTATTACTAACGAGAATGCTAATGCAATGACTCTTCAGCACTTAGCAGGAGGCTTAAATTATAGTCCAAAGGATAAACTGATGGATGATTTGATAGTATCTATAGGGTATGGTTTTTCAGTGATGCATTATTCTACAGCATTAGGACTAAATGTGGCTTTGATTCCAACTATGGAAACTGATGTTTATAATTTACTTTCTAAATATAAACCTGATCATTTTATTGGCGGTCCTATACATTATGAAAACCTTCGTAAAAAAATAGAAGACGGTAATGATTTCCCTTCATATGGAAAAAACTTTGTATCTGGTGGTGCCGACTTTGATATAGATCTTGAAAAATATTTAAATGTGGTAGATGATGATTATACTGAAGAAATAACTGGTGAAGATATATTTATAAGGCAAGGTTATGGAATGACAGAAAATGGAGGAGCGGCTACATATAGTAAAGTTGGTTCTTATAAATTAGGTTCACAAGGTATACCTTTACCTTTCGAAAATATGTCTGTCTTTGATTCAGAAACTAATGAAGAACTTCCATATAATGAAGTCGGTGAAATATGCGTGTCTGGTCCTACCGTGATGAAAGAATATTTAAATAAGCCTTTAGAAACTGAAAAGGTATTAAGAAAACATTCAGATGGAAAAATTTGGCTTCATACAAAAGATTATGGATATGTTGATGAAGATGGTCATTTCTTTATTACTGGCAGAATTAAAGATGTCTTTATGAGATCAGGTCATAATGTTCATCCAAAAGCAATAAGGAATTTTATATTAAATTTACCATTTGTAGATGACTGTGCTGTTGCCGGAATTGAACATCCAGATGAACAGAAAGTTCCAGTGGCTTTTGTAAAATTAATAGAAGGTCAAGATATAGAAAACGCAAGAAAGAAATTAGAATTATTATGTATTGAAAATCTTGATGGCCCATTAATTCCTTATGAATTTATATTTGTTGAAAATATTCCTCATAATATGGGTGGTAAAATTGATATCAATTATTTAATTGATGCAAGTAATATTGATTATTTTTCTACTTCAAGAAAACAAGGCAAAACTTTAGTAAAAGTAAATCAAATAAGATTTAACGAATAAAAAATATTCCAATTTTTATTGGATGTTTTTTGTGTTTTAAGGTAATATAGTGTATAATGTTTTTTAGTAATAATAAGGAGGCTTTTTTGATGGTTGGTGTTTCATTTTCAATATGCTCATTATGTTTTGTTGTTATAATTTGTTTTTTCTATTTTAGAAAGCAAAGAGTTAAAAGTACAGAGAATAATGTTTATGCTGTCTTGATAATATGCAATTTATTTGGACTCATATTTGATATTTTAGTATATATTGCATTTACTTATTTTTTCAATAATTCTATTTTGATAATGTTTTTTTCAAAAATGAGCTTAATTTATTATTTTAGTTGGCTTGCTATTTTTACATTATATATATTTGTTATATCATTCGGTAAGACAATTACTAAACAACTTAAAACCTTTTTACTTTTATTTTATTTAGCATGTGTATTTGCGATTATATTGCTTCCTTTAAGTATACATAATGGAGAAGACGGAGTCTTTAATTATGGTATAGCAACTAATTTTGTATATGTAATGTCATCTATTTTTATAATATTTATTTTATATTGTTTATTTATTAATTTTAAAAGAATTAAGAAAACTAGGTTTTTACCATTATTTGTATTTATTATTTTTGGAAGCATAGTTATGGTTATACAATTTCTAAATCCTACTTTATTGCTTTTAATAACAGCAGAGGCAATTGTGACTTGTTTGATGTATCATACTGTTGAAAATCCTGATGTAAAAATTATGGAAGAATTATATAAGAATAAAAGAATTATAGAAAGTAATGCTGAAAGTACATCTAACTTTTTGTTTAAATTGTCACAAGATATGAAGTCATCTGTTAATGAGATAAATTTGATTTCTTCTAAAAAAACTAATGAGGATTTAATGAAAATTAATATTTTAGGTAAAAACTTAAATCATATTATAAATGATACTCTTGATGTTAGTTCTATGGCATCTATGAACGAAAAAGTTTATAATTCAAAATATAATCCTAAGAACTTATTCGATGAAGTAAAAGGTATGACTGAAAATAAAAAGAGTAGAAATATAAAATTTGAATATAATTTGTGTTCTAACATACCGCAGTATGTTTATGGTGATTCTATTAAAGTGAAACAAATACTTTCATCAGTTTTGGAAAATAGTATTAAGCATACAAAAGAAGGGTTTATTTCATTTGACGTAAATACTATCATTAAATATGATACATGCAGATTTAATATTGATATTACTGATAGTGGAGAAGGGATTAGCCTTGATAAAGTAAATGAAATATTAAGTTTAGAATTATTACCTGAAGAATCTAATTATGATAAATCTATTTTAGATTTAATTAATGTTAGATCATTAGTTAATCAAATTGGTGGTAGTTTTATGATTAAAAGTGAGAAAAATAAAGGTACCATGGTAAATATTGTTTTAGATCAAAAGATTTATGAAGCAAGTCATCAAAATAAAGAAATTAATAAAAAATTAACACTTTATGAAAGTACTTTAAATAAAGGTAGTAATATAATGGTCGTTGATGATGATGCGAAAGAATTATCTGATATAAAGAAATATTTAGAAACTAAAGGAATGCATGTTAGTAGTTCTTTGTATGGAAAGGATGCACTTCAAAAATTAAATGAAAATTATAAATTTGATTTAATAATATTAGATGATGAAACTAATACTGATAGTGCATTAACTGTACTTAGAGAATTACAGAAAAATAAATCTTTTAATATTCCAGTAATAGTTATGATAAATGATAATAAAGAATTTATTAAGAAACATTATTTAAAAGATGGTTTTACTGATATAATTAAAAAATCTGATTTAAAGAAAGAATTAGATAGAATTTTAAATGAAAATCTTTAAGGGGAAAGTAATTTTAATGATTACTTTTTCTGCTTTTATAGTATAATGAGAAAAAATATTTTAATATTAAAGTTTATGTGAAAATTGAATAATAAGTGATGCAAAAGTTATAGAAAAGATTGTATATTTTTTCATTATTATTGATTTTTGTTCTATATTTATGTAATATATTAATGATATTAAAAAGTAGGTGATTTGCTTGGAAAAAGAATTAGAATCGGAAAATAAACATCTAAAATATGTCCAAAAAGAGTATAGTGAAATTATTGGTGATACAAATTTAAAAATAAAAAATCTTCCAAAGTTTTATCCAAATAATTATGATAAAATGTTAGAAGAAAAAGAAAGATTAACCAAAAAAATAGAAGTTTTAGATAGTAGTAAAAATAAACCTTATTTTGCGAGAATTGATTTTGAAAACAAAAAAGATAGTATAAAGGACATTTGTTATATAGGAAAAATTGGTGTAACAAATTACGATAATGAAATAATTACGGTTGATTGGAGAGCGCCTATCGCAACTTTATATTACGATTCCAACATTGGAGAAACCTCTTATATTGCGCCAGAGGGAAAAATTGAAGGAAAACTAACTGTAAAAAGACAGTATGAAATAGAAAATGGAAACTTATTAAATTTTATTGATGTTGATACTGTTAGTAATGATGAACTTTTGAAACCTTTTTTAGGTGTGAGTGCTGATAACAGATTAAAAAACATTGTTTCCACTATTCAGAGTGAACAAAATCAAATTATAAGGAAAGATTTAAGCTGTAATTCAATTACACAGGGTGTTGCTGGGAGTGGAAAAACATCAGTGGCTTTACACAGAACATCATATTTAGTTTATAATAATCGTGATATCTATAGCCCAGATCAATATATGGTAATTGGACCAAATAAGTTTTTTAGTAACTACATCTCAAGTGTGTTACCAGATTTAGACGCTAATGGTGTTATTCAATATGATTTTATTGATTTTGCACAAACTTATTTAGAGGAAAAAATGGATGTAAGGAATTCATTGGATATTTTGAGTGATGTTGTAAATGGTAAAAAAGATATATTTTCTTATTATATTACTTCTATGGAATTTAGAAAGGAAATAGATAAATATTTAGAAAAGTATTATGAAACCTTAATTCCAAATGAACATTTGTATTTTAAAAACTTTAAAATATTAGATGCAAATATAATTAGGGAAACATTTCTATCTATAAATGATAAGGTACATAAATCTTTAAAATCTAGGGTTGATAAAACAATATCTATTTTATCAAAGAAAATTGATGAAAGAAAGAATAATATATTAGAAAATATTTTATCTCAGGCATTATCAAACGATATTACTAAGGATATTCAAAGTCAAAAGGTAAAAGATAGAGAATTATTAAAAAAGGAATTGAATGTTTCAGGTAATAATATTTTAAAATCATATTTTAAATCACTAATAAAAACCCCATTTCAAATTTATATAGAAATATTGGCTGAAAACGATAAATTGAGAGATAATAATTTTGATTTAGAGCAAAAACAAAAACAAATAAAGAATAAAAAAATGAGTGTAGAAGATTTAACGCCACTTATGTATATCCAGTATAATTTATTTGGTTCAGAAGAATATTCAAAATATCGCCATGTTGTTATAGATGAGGCACAAGATTATAACACTTTTACATTTTATGTATTAAAGGTTATCATGTATAACTCTACATTTAGTATCTATGGTGACTTAGCCCAGTCTCTATATTCTTATAAAAGCATACATTCATGGGAAGAAATTATTGTTCCTGTGTTTGATGGTAACTGTGAAATGTTATATTTAAATAAGAGTTATAGAACAACTATTGAAATAATGAATGAGGCTAATAAAATTAATGAATTATTAGGATACTCTCTCGCTGTTCCAGTAATCAGACATGGAAAGGATGTTCAACATTGTAACATTCATTTAGATAATTTATACAATTACATTATTAATATAGTCAATACTTCATTGATAAACGGGCATAAAAGTATTGCAATTATATGTAAAAATCAGGTTAGTGTAGATGAAGTATATGATAATTTATCTAAAAGTATTGAAATAGACAAAATCAATACAAACAATGTAAACACCACTAATTCGGTTTGTTGCATAAGCAGTTATTTATCTAAAGGCTTGGAGTTTGATGTTGTTATACTACTTGACGTAGGTAAATCCAAATTTGATAAAGAAAAAGTAGAGGATTTGAAATTATTATATGTTTCAATGACACGTGCGTTGCATGAATTATATATTGTTGAGTAAAATTAGTTTCAGAATTGTTTTAAAAATCAAGAGAACATTCCTTGTTTTTCTTGACTTTTTATTATTATAATATATAATAATAAAAAATTAAGGGGGAAATAATGGAAAAAAATATAAATAATAATTTAGATAACGAATACATATCGGTTATTATTCCAATATATAATTCAGAAGATACTTTGGCAAATACTTTAAATTCGGTTATTAATCAGACATACAAAAAATTGGAAATAATACTTATTAATGATGGTTCAACCGATAATAGTATTGATATTTGTAAACAATACCAACAAACCGATAATAGAATTTTATTGATAAATCAAAAAAATCGTGGAGTAGGAGAGGCTAGAAATGCTGGCTTATCTAAGGCGACTGGAAAATTCGTTACATTTGTTGATAGTGATGATAGTTTGGACAAGAATTTTTTGAAGAACTTATATGAAACAGCGATTAAATATGACGCAAGTGTTGTTGAAGGTGGGATTAAAGTTATTTTTGAAAATGGCAGTATAGTTCCTTATTCAGTAGGTGAAGAAATAGTTGTTTTAAATAAAGAAGAAATGTTAAAGAGATACTTATCTTTTGAACTTTCAAATGCAGTTTGGGGAAAATTATATAAACTAGATTTAATAAAAGATCTAACGTTTCCTGCAACTAATATTAATGAAGATTTCATTTCCTTATGGGACTCATTAATAAAAAGTAATGTATTTTGTCACGATATAAGATCTAATTATAATCATTTCTTTAATAATCCGAATTCATTAGTTCATACTCATTTTGGAAAAGACAGTATGTTGTTAATACACTATGCAGATAAGATATTATATGATATAAAAAATATGTATCCAGTTTTAACTAACGAAGCAATAAATCATTACAATGCAGCACTTTTACATAATTTATTGATATGCTTGGATACTTTAGCAAAAGAAAAGTTTGAACTTGAATATTTAGATGATGTAAAGCAAATGCTTGATAAGGCAAAGTCAGTAAAAAATATGGATAAATATTTTATTTCTATTGAAGAAGGAATAGATATTCAAAATGTTGTTACACAAATTGATAAAATATTAAAAAAAAATTGGGGGTAAAAAAATGAGGCTATTTGGTGTTTTGTGGAACTCTATAGGTGAAAGTGCTGAAAATGCAATTAACGATATACAACAACAAGCAAAAATTAATCATCTTTGGAAAGTTGATTTAGGAGAAGATTATGTTGATTTTATTAAAAAATTGTATCCGTTTTCAGAAGAAGAACTTTGGAAAGCAGAATATAAAATCAATGGTCTAGTTGATAAATATAAAGATAATTATATTTATATTATGCAACTTGAATTGCCAGATGATAAAAAAATATATTTACCACAAAAAGGAAAATATATGTATCAAAACGTTTTAGATTTAAAAGTTGGTATAAGACGAAAATATAGACATTTAGTAATACCACAAGATGAACATATATACGATCAGCAAGTTAGTTATGACAATGTTTTTCACATGACAGATGATCCGCAGGAATATGAAGAGAACTTTCCTATTATATTTAAGTATTTAACAAAGTGTGCTAATAGAAATAACGGTTTTCTATCTATTGATGATTATGTTGAATTAGATAAAATAAGACCAGAAATTGGAGGATCAAGAAATAAATTTTGGCTTAATGAATATATTATGTTTAAAACTGAAACTCCAAGTAGTTTTGAAAGTTATACAGAAATTTTCAATATGTATTTGATGCAAAAATTTGGACTTCCATTTTGTTATTATGATTTAGCAACTTATAAAGGAAATAAAGGAGTAATAACTTATAATTTTATAAATAAGGATGAAAAATTTATTTCATCTGCACAATTAGCGTGTGCAGATGAAAATATAGACAAATTGGAATTAGTAAGAAGATGTAATATAGAAGATACGGTATCTTCTATAAAAGAATTCTGTTTAAAAAATGGGTATAATTATAATGAAAATATATTGTCAGAAATAAATACATTATATATCTATGACTTGATGACATTACAGCCTGATAGAAACCCATATAATTGGGGAATAATTGTAAATGAACAAAATAGAAACATAAGATTAATGGCTTTTGATAATGGTAATATGCTACATTTTGATAAACCAAGATTTAATCAAATACCTAGTGAAGAACAAAGCGAAGAAAATTTATTCAATAATCATACTTTGTTGTTACAAACTTACGGTCAAAATTATCAAGAAGATAAGGTTACAGCATTATTAAATTTGTACTACGAAGGAAACAATGATGAAATTATAGATTATTATATGCAATTTATTACTGAAGATAGTATTCAAAATATTTTTAACGAGATAGAGAAAGATCATGATTTTACTTTATCTGATAATTACAAAAAAGAAATATTATATGCTTTTAAAAAGTTTATAGAAAATTTCTATTCAAGAGTTAATAAAAAGGATAATCATACATTAGTAAAAAGACATATTATGAATATATAGAAGGGACTTTAATATGAAAACAAAGAAACTGATTTTTATAGGTGGCACAACTTGTTCAGGAAAGACTACAACTGCAAGAAAACTTTTAAATGAATTAAATTCTAGTGTGATGTTAGATGGAGATTGGTGCTTTGAACAGGGATCTGATTGGCATTTTGATGATGAAACGATGGAAAGAACTGTTGATAATATTTGTTATGTGCTTAATAATCATTTACATAATGAAAACTTTGAAAATATTATATTTTCATGGATTTTACATCAAAAGAGTGTTATTGATAAAATTATTGATTATTTGAAAGAACAGGGACATCAATTTGAATTTTATAACATTACTTTAATGTGTGATACTGATGTAATTTATAGTAGATTAGTGGAAAGAATTGAAAAAGTATCTAAAGAATTATCGGATGATGAGTATTGTAAAGGTTGTATAAAAGAAATATTTAATGGAGCAGTAAAAAAAATTCCTGATTTTTCAGATTTAGATACGAAAAAAATTGATGTTTCTAATATGACATTAGAGGAGGTTACGAACCAAATAATAGAAATTGCAGGATTAAATAAGAGAGAAAAATGTAATTCTATTTATAGAAAATAGGAAAACATGATATAATGGTATATAGAATGGAGGGACAATATGGTAATTACAATAAAAGATGATACAACTAGGTTTGGTGTAAGAGTTGGAGCAATAATTTTTAACCAAGACCATACTAAGGTTTTAGTACAAAGACAAAAACATGATATTTATATGTTACCAGGAGGAAGATTAGAGACTTTGGAGAATACTAATAGTGCTATAAAAAGAGAATTGATAGAAGAATTAGGAATTGAATGTGATGTACATTTAAAATATATATTAGAAGCAATTACAAACCTTCCTAATGGAACTAAATATCATGAAATTGGTTTTTATTATAATACGCAAATTGATGAAAATGAAACAGGTTATACTGATGATAAAGAATATGATTCATTAGATGAAGAACATGATGGTAAATCTAAATTTAAGTGGGCAAAAGTTTCAGAAATTGATAATTATAATTTTTTACTTGATATTTTAAAAGAAAAAATCAAAAGTGATGATAGCAATCAATTAGAACATATAATTTATGATAAACCTAATATATAAAAAGTAATAATGCAAACTAAGTTTAGTTTGTTTTTTGTACTTAATATATTTTACTTAAAGACTTATATTCTATAAACCGTGAAAGTATTTAAAAATGTGATATACTATTATTAGATTTGGAGGCAGGTAGTATGAGTAAAATTTCTAATGTAATATTAATGCTTGATTATCTAAATACAGGTAACAAATATACCGCCCATGAATTAGCACAAAAATTAGGCGTTACTGAGCGAATGATAAAATATTATAAAAAAGAATTAGAAAACGCAGGCATATTTATTGATACATTTATGGGACCCAATGGTGGCTATTTTTTACTTAAAAATAACGGATTTTATAATAAATTTAATAAGTATGATTTACAATTATTAGAAAGCGTTTATTCAAAATTGGAAAATACAGATTTTCAAAACTTAGATAAGTTTAATGTTTTAATGGAAAAAGTAAAAAACATTTATGAAATAGAAGAAGAAAAAAGTAAATACATTGATGATTTAGATGAATCTGACAAAAATGAATTAACTTCTTTAATAGAAAAGTATATGAATGATAACTCTAGAATTAAAATAGTTTATGAAGATATTAATGGGGAAAGAAAAGAAAGATGGATACATCCATTACATATTTTTAAGTATGGTGATAAGGTTTATATTACAGCCTTTTGTGAACTTAGAAATGATATAAGACATTTTGAAATTGAAAGAATAAAATTAATAAAAGAGAAACAATAAGTACCAAATGTTTCCTTTTTTTGTGGTATGTTAAAAATGAGGAGATGATGAATTAATTTTATGAAGGTTGTAAGTATAGGAGATTTAGTATTAGATTATGTTTATGAAGATAATAAACTGTTAGGAGTAAATGGTGGAATGTCTTCACATAATATAGTTGCCAATTTAGCAGGCCAAGGAGCCGACACATCTGTTATTGGTGTTTGTGGTGATGACATTGCTGGTGAAACTTCTATAAAAAGTTTAAGCGATTTAAATGTAGATACTTCGGGTATTTGTAAACTAGAGAATGTAAATACTAGATGTTTTCATATCAATATGACAAAAAATGGTTTCACTTCTAAAAAACGTTGTCCTATTTGTAATAAAAAACATTGGTATGATGAAAGTAAAATGATTGTTAGTGATGTATTAGAAAATATATCAAAAGAGGATATGCTTGTATTAGATAATTTAAATAAAGTTAATATAGAAATAATAAATAAAACTGAAAATAAAATTATGCTGGATTTGGGGCAATATTACGATTTGGAAAAATATTCAAAAAAGGAAATAAAAGATATTTTAAAAAGGCCATTTGAAATAGTAAATTTAAATGAAAGAGTAGAAAAATATCTATTAAAATTATTTGATATAAAAAATATTTCGAAATTAATTAACTCTAAATTAATTATAATAACGAGAGGAAAAGAAGGCGCTGATTTTGTTTTTAATGATAAAAAGGTACATAAAAAACTAAATAAAGTTTCTAAAGAAGTTGATGCTAACGGAGCAGGGGATGCCTTCTTTTCAGTTTTTATTTATGAATATTTACAAAATAATCAAATAATTGATGAGAATTACATTGATAATACTTTTGATAAGGCTATAAAATTAACTCAAAAAGTAGTTAAACAAATAGGCGCTAGAGGACATTTACATAAATTATACAAAGTAAAACAAGATAATCAAATGTGTACGTGTGAAGATTTTGTTATACACGAAAGAAAACTTCCTAAAAGATATACTATTAATGTTAATAATTTAGAGACTAGAATATTAAATGCTGTAAATAGTGAAGCAAAAAACGAATTAAATAAGATTCCATTTAAAAAATTAAGTAATTGTGTATTTGTAGGAACTGGCGGATCATTTGCTGCTGCAAACTTTGCATCTAAAGTAATTAATTACTTATATGGTGTGAATACTTATGCTGATTTACCTAGAAACATTAAATATCGAAACAATTCTAAAGTAGATAAATGTTTTATGTTTTCTTATTCAGGAATTACTAATGATTTACTAGTAGGTACAGAAAATATTGAAAATAGTAAAAAAATTATGATTACTAAAGGTGAGATTAACAAGGTATGTGAAAAAACCAATATTGATAATGTTATTTCATATCGTACATCTTCAAATAAAGGTAAAGAAAGAGGTTTTATATCGTTTGAGGGCGTTATGGCACCGGCTAGTTTATTTTTAAGTTTATATTTTAAACAGTTAAAACGAAATGATATAGATGAATTTATTAAAAATTCTATAACATATTGGAAAAAATATTTTGATAACTTATTCAAAGAAGATAAAAGAAATTTAAAGAGTATTTTTAAAAGAGGAAATATAATAAATATATTCCATGGCGATTTTACTTCTTCTGCTGCTATAGATTTAGAAAGTACATTTATAGAATCTGGTGTGTTCAATGTATTACTACATGAAAAGAAAAATTTTTCTCATGGAAGATTTATAAACTATGAACATTTAAGCAGCAAAATGAATATTTATTTAAAAACAAAAAACGAATCTTTATATGAAGAGAAGTTATTAAAATATTTATCTGAGGGCGAAAACATTATTATTGAAAGTAGATATGATGGATTACTTGCTGAATATGATTTATTAATTGCGATGCAATATTTTATTTATCATATTTCAAAATTATTAAATATAGACATTTCAAAACCTAGTTATAGTGAAGAGGCTATGAAAATATACTTTTATAAGGGAGATTTATAAAGATATTTGTTAGAAAAAGTAATTTTAGTAATTACTTTTTTAATTTCTGTGATATAATTATAACGTACGTTATATAACAGTAGTTATGATAGGAGGGAAGACATGCCACCAATAAGAAAAGTACAAAAAGAAGATATTATTAAAACATCCTTAGAAATATTAAAAACAGAAAGCATGGATAGTTTAAATGCCAGAAGAATTGCAAACAAACTAAATTGTTCAGTTCAACCAATATTTTATAATTTTGAAAATATGGAAGATTTAAAAAATGAAGTTTTTAAAGAAATGTATAATATATACCGTGAATATATGATTAAAGGTTCTAAAGAAGAAAAATCATATAAAGGTATGGGTCTTGCTTATATTAAGTTTGCTAAAGATTATCCAAATTATTTTAAAACAATTTTTATGAATAAAACAGACCTTACACCAGATTTATTTATTGATAATGACGATATTGGTAATGATGTTATAAAGTATGGAATGGAATTTACTGGTTTTGATTATGATAAACAAAAAGATTTCCATTTAAAAGTTTGGATTTTCACTCATGGGCTAGCCACATTAGTGGCTACTAAAACTGTAAAAATTAGTGATGAAGAAATAGAAAAATTATTAGGAGAAACAGTAATAGAAATGGTTGCTGGAATAAAGAGAGGATAGAATATGAAAAATGTAATTGAAGTTAAAAATTTAACGAAAGAATATAAAAAATTAAAAGCCGTAGATGACTTGTCTTTTGAAGTTAAAGAAGGGGAAATTCTTGGACTATTAGGTCCTAATGGAAGTGGTAAATCGACAACACTAAATTGTATTTTGTCATTACTTAATTTTCAAAAAGGTTCTATTAAAATATTTGGTAAAGAAATGAAACCAGATTCTTATGATATAAAAAGACAAATTGGTGTGGTTTTTCAAGAGGTTGCGGTATTTGAAGAATTAACTGTATATGATAATGTAGATTATTTTTGTGGTTTATATATAAGTGATAAAAAACTTAGAGAAAAATATATTAATGAGGCTTTAGAGTTAGTTGGACTTTTAGATTATAAAAAGTTTTATCCTAAGCAGTTATCAGGAGGACTACTTAGAAGATTAAATATTGCCTGCGGGATTGCTCATAAACCTAAACTAATATTTTTAGATGAGCCAACAGTTGCGGTTGATCCACAAAGTAGAAATAATATTTTAGAGGGTATTAAAAAACTAAGAGATGGTGGAGCAACTATTGTTTATACAACTCACTATATGGAAGAAGCAGAAATTCTTTGTGATAGAATTATCATTTTAGATAAGGGTAAAATTTTGGTTAGTGGAACCGCATCTGATTTAAAGGAACTATCTGATATTGATGAAAAAATCACCGTAGAAATAAGTGAAATTGATGAGAGTATTTTAAATCAAATTAGTGATTTAAACAATATAGATGATTATACTTATGAAATGAATGTACTTACTGTTAAATATAAAAAGGGCAAAAACAATTTAGGTGAACTTATAAACTTTTTAAAGAAAAACAATGTTACTTATAATAAAATCTTTTCTGAAAGACCAACTTTAAATGATGTATTTTTAAGTTTAACTGGTAAGGAACTTAGAGATTAATGTTTTGGCACAACTTTATATATTCTTTAAAGGTTTTATTTAAGAGTAAGTCTTTAATTTTTTGGACATTTGCCTTTCCAATTTTATTAGGTGTTTTCTTTAACATGGCTTTTTCAGATATTGAAAATAGCGAAAAGTTAGATGTTATTGATATTGCCGTGGTTAAAAGTGAAGAGTTTGATAAGAATATTGTTTTTAAAGAGGCTTTTGAAAGTTTAAGTACAGGTGATGATAAACTTTTTGATATTACTTATACTAATTTAGATAAGGCTAAAAATTTACTTAATGATGATAAGATTACTGGTTATTTAGTATTTGATAATAATATTAATATTGTCGTTGCTTCTAGTGGGATTAATGAAACGATTTTAAAATATGTTGTTAATGAAATTAGTAGTAATGAAGAGATGATTAATACTTTGAGTGCGAATGAAATTAATAATGAATTACAAAAAGGTAATTATAATATTAATTATGAAAAAATTTATACAAATGTTTATGAACTTGTAAGTAAAGATACAGCCAAAATCCATAATATTTCTAATAAAAATTTAAGCTATACGATGATTGAATATTATACTTTAATCGCCATGGCTTGTTTGTATGGTGGCCTTTTATCTATGTATATTGTTAATTACAAACTTGCGAATATGAATAGTGTCGGCAAAAGAACGGCTATTTCGCCAATTCATAGAGGAAAGATGTTATTAGGTAGTTTATTTGCTAGTTATGTGGTTCAGTTAATCGGTCTTGCTATTTTATTTCTATTTACAATTTTTGTGTTGAAAGTAGATTATGGCAATAATTTACCTTTAATGATTTTACTTGCATTAGTAGGCTCTTTAGCTGGACTTTCATTAGGTGTTTTAGTAGCCACTTTAATTAAGACTAATGAAAATGCTAAAACTGGTATTTTAATTGCCATTACCATGCTTGGTTGTTTCTTATCCGGAATGATGGGTATTACAATGAAGTATATAATTGATACTAATGCACCTTTAGTTAATATGATTAATCCTGCTAGTATGATTACTGACGGTTTATATGCTTTATATTACTATAGTACTTTAGATAGATTTATTTTTGATATTGTTAGTTTACTTGGGTTTTCTTTTGTTATGATTTTTATTTCTTATTTTGGTTTAAGGAGGCAGAAGTATGACAGTATTTAAATCTTTTTGGAAAGTTTTACTAAAATATAAAGGGACAATAATTTTATATTCAATGATTTTGATTATCTTTGGGGCAATTAATATGTCTACTTCTGATAACAATGTTAATTTTGAAGATAGTAAGCCTGACGTTTTAATTGTTAATAATGATAAAGGAAACAAAGTTTCTGATAATTTAGTTAAATATATTTCCGATAATAGTAATATCATTGATAATCTTAAAACTAAAAACGAAATTAATGATGCCTTGTTTTATAGAAACGTAAATTATGTTATTTGTATTCCTAAAAATTATGGTAAGGATATTATGAATGGCAAAAATCCCGAAATTGATATTAAGTCTACTGGTGATTATCAGGCTAGTTTAGCGGAAATGATGCTTAAGAGATATATCCAGGTACAAAATATTTATAAGACTGGTGTAAGCAGTGAAGATGAGTTTATTAAACTTATTAATAATAATCTTTCTAAGGATGCAAAGATAGAGATTACTTCTAAACTAGATACTACGAAAGTATCTAATGCTTCTACATATTTTTCATTTGCTAGTTACAGTATTATGGCAGTAATAATTTTTATTATTTGTTTAGTATTATCTAGTTTTAAAGAAAAAACGGTTAATAAAAGAACTATCGTTAGTAGTATGAATTATGAAAAATATAATAGAGATCTTTTATTTGCTAGTTTTGGTTATTCGTTCGTCTTATGGGTATTCTTTATCCTTCTTGGAATAATCATGCTTGGCGATATTATGTTTACAAGTAGGGGACTTGTTTATATGCTTAATTCGTTTATATTTACTTTTTGTTGTTTAACGATTGCCTTATTTATAAGTACTCTTGTTACTAATAAAAATGCGGTTAGTGGAATTGTTAATGTGGTGGCACTTGGTTCTTCTTTCCTTTGCGGGGCTTTTGTACCTGCCGAGTGGCTTCCTAATTCTGTTTTAACTTTCGCACATATACTACCTACTTATTGGTATATTAATTCTAACGATTTACTTAAGACAATAGAGGTTATAGATTTTACTAGTCTGCACCCAATCTTTATCAATATGTTAGTAGTTCTTGGTTTTTCTATATTATTTATTATTTTAAATAATATTATTTCTAAATATAAACAGAAAGTTATTTAAAAATGGATTAGAAATAATCTGTTTTTTTATTATATTTTTATTGATTTAATCTACGAACAAATGTTATAATTGTTTTAAGAGAATAATTAGGAGTAAGGAGGAATAGTGATGGAAACAAAATTACAAATTACTTCACATGACTTTTTAATTTATAAAGATAATAATGGGGATGTAAAGGTTAATGTTATGCTAATTGATAAAGATTTGTGGTTAACACAAAATTTAATAGCTGAATTATTTGGAACTGCCAGAAGTACTATTACAGAACATATAAACAATATTTTAAATGAGGGTGAGTTGTGTGAGAGTAACACTGTCGGAAAAACCGACGTTGCTAATTCAAAAAAACCAGTAAAAATATATAACTTAGATATGATTATTGCAGTAGGATATCGTGTAAATTCAAAGAAAGCTACTAACTTTAGAATATGGGCAACAAAAGTACTCAAAGAATATATGATTAAAGGTGTAGTAATGGATGATGAAAGATTAAAAAATCCTAATTATATCTTTGGCGAAGATTATTTTGAGGAAACGTTAGAGAGAATTAGAAATATTCGTTCTAGCGAAAGAAGATTTTATCAAAAAATTACAGATATATATTCACAGTGTAGTATTGATTATGATAAAGATAGTGAAATAACTAAAAACTTTTTTAAGACCGTTCAAAATAAATTACATTATTCAGTAACTGGAAATACAGCCGCAGAGATTATTTATAATAGGGCAAGTGCAGATAAAGAGAATATGGGATTAACTAATTGGAAAAATTCACCAAATGGGCCAAGTTATAAATATGATGTAGATATTGCTAAAAATTATTTGAGTGAAAAAGAACTTAAAGATTTAAATAGAATAGTTACAATGTATTTAGATTATGCCGAAATGCAAGCTGAAAATCATAATGCTATGACAATGAATGATTGGATAGAAAAGTTAAATGCTTTTCTACAATTCAATGGTAAGGAAATATTACAAAATGCTGGTAAAGTTTCTATGGTTGTCGCTAAAGAACTCGCTTATAAAGAATATGACAAATTTAGAGTTAAACAAGATAGAGTATTAGTTAGCGATTTTGATAATTTTTTAAAGGAAACTAAATTATTAGAAGAAAGTAAATGATGTAAAAATGGATTAGAAATAATCCGTTTTTTATTGTTTATTAAAAAATTACTTTGCTTGTATGTTATAATGAAAATAAGTAAAAATAATTGATAAGGAATTATCGAAACTAGTATAATTATAAAATGTTAAAAATCTTTGACAAAGTTCCAAAGCCTTTTGGTAGATTTGTTAAATAATTTTAATATATAATTGTTAGTGAAAGGAGAAACAAAAATGAAACTAGGAGATAATATTTTAAAATTAAGAAAAAAACAAGGTCTTTCACAAGAACAATTAGGAGAAAAAGTTAACGTTACAAGACAAACCATTTCAAATTGGGAACTAGGAGAAACTACTCCAAATCCTGAACAACTAAAATTACTATCTAAAGCATTAGGCATCAGCGTGGATGAATTAATTGATAACGATGTTAAAGGAATATTAGAAGCAAAAGTAAGCAACACTGAAAAACTAGCTGGAATAATTATTAAAATATTAAAAGTAATTGGAATATTATTTATAATTTTCTTAGTAATTGATATCATAACTTTTATCGCATTTGCCGTAGTTAAAAAGGAGCCAGTAATTACCCATACCGAGTCAATAGAACTATCTTGCTCATTAAACGATAATGAATATATTATTGAAGTAGGAACCGACGGATATTTTAACTGCTCAAATTGTTCTAATAAATTACAAAAAGAATTAAAAGATAAATATATTGATTTTAGTGATATAGAAAAAACAGAAAAAAATATAAATAACTATTTTAAAAATCAAAATGGCACTTGCGAATAATTACAAATAATTTTTTGTTATAAAAACAAAACGCACTTAAAAGTTGGTAGAATTTATTCCTATTTTCTAATAAACTTAAATATAGGAAAGGAGAAGTGTCTAATGAAATTTGGAGACAATTTAAAACAAATAAGAAAAAGTAAAAAAATATCGCAAGAAGAACTTGCAGAAAAACTAGGAGTATCTAGACAATCAGTATCTAAATGGGAAACAGGAGAAAACTTTCCTAGTATGCAAAACATTATGTGTTTGTGTGATGTTTTTAAATGTAATATTAATGATTTAGTCCAAGAAGATTTTACCGACATAAATTCATTAGACGAAGAAATTAAAATGAGTGTAGTTAAGTTTAAAAAAGAAAAACAAAAAAAGATGAAAATTATTAGTAAATTTATTTATGTACTTTCAAAGATTGGTGAAATTATGACTGAGGTTGGTATAGCTGTATTAGCAGTTCTTGCAATTTCACTTCCATTCGCACTTAGAGATGTTAGAATTGACGGTTTTGAATTAAAAGCAAATGATATTGTAATTGGTGATGTAACTAAAACAGATGTATCGGTAATAACTGATTATTTAAACAATAATACTAATGCTGAAATAATTATTCATGCAGAAATAATTTTAATTAGTTTGATTGTATCATTATTTTTACTTAGAATGATTATGAATTATTTATACAAACTATTTAAAAACATTAACGAATGTGATACACCATTTACTATGGATAATGTTTCATATATTAGAAAAATATCATTATATGTATTACTTTATATTGTTGTTCCTTATATTTTAGGAATACTAACTCAACTAATTATGGGTATTAATTTGAATGCTGAACTAGAACTTACAAGTATTACTTTAGGACTAATTATTTTTAGTATATCTTACATTTTTGAATACGGTTATCAGATACAATTAGATTCTAAAGGAAAGATTTATGGTGATGAAAATGAATAAAACTGAATTTATAAAAGAATTACAAAATAGGTTAAACTATGATGAAGAAAAATGCACAATTATCAATGATATACTTGAAGATAATTTTCTAATAGGTAAGAAAAACAAAGAAATAATGATAAATGAATTTATAACTAAATTAGATATTACAGATATAGAAGCAAATAAAATTTACGAAACAGCAATGAATATATTATCTAAAGGAATAAAAGATAAATTAAAACATCCTTTTAGAAGTAGAGATTAATTATAAAGTAGATTATAAAATCTGCTTTTTTCATGATATAATTGTGATAGATAAATCGTAAGTTATAGGAGGATTTAATGAAAAATAAAATATTAGAAATTAAAAATTTAACTAA
Organism: uncultured Mycoplasmatota bacterium; assembly: GCA_947642475.1. Taxonomy (GTDB): domain Bacteria; phylum Bacillota_I; class Bacilli_A; order RF39; family UBA660; genus Coprosoma. The sequence continues at coordinate 10,387 of CANRSQ010000006.1, read as the reverse complement.
ATACTATGGCAAGGTTTTAGGTGTAAAAGATTTATCTCTTACTCTTTATGAAGGTGAAGTATTTGGCTTTATTGGACCTAATGGGGCAGGTAAATCAACTACAATTAGATCTATTATGAATCTTATTAATAAAACGGAAGGCTGTGTTTTATTAAATGGGAAGGAATTAGATAAGGATAATATTTCACTAAAAGAATTAATAGGTTATTTACCAAGTGAAATTCATTTATATGAAGATTTAACAGTAAAAGAAATGCTTGATTATCATGAAAAATTTTATAAGAAAAATTGTCATAAGCGAAGAAAAGAGTTAGCCCGAAAATTAAAATTAAATGAATCAAAAAAAATAGAAGAATTATCTTTAGGTAATTTGAAAAAATTAGGGATAGTTCTAGCATTTATGCATGAACCTAAATTACTTATATTAGATGAACCAACAAGTGGATTAGACCCTATTATGCAGCAAACCTTTTACGATTTATTAAAAGAAGAAAAAGATAAGGGAACAACAATATTTTATTCAACACATATATTAAGTGAAATTTCAAAAGTTTGTGATCGTGTTGGAATAATAAAAGAAGGCAAATTAATAAATGTCGAAACAATGGAAGAAATGCAGAAGAAAAATTTAACATTTGTAACGGTAAAATCTAATGAAAATGAAAAAATTATAAAAGATTTAAAATTAGATATTAAAGAATCTAACGGTATAATCAGATTTAAAAATGAATTATCTTCTGATAAACTTATAAAATCACTTTCAAAATATAAAATAGATAAAATATTAATAGAAGAAGCTACGTTAGAAGATATATTTATGCATTATTATAGATAGGAGAAAAGTATGTTTAAAAGAGAAATGAAGTTAAATTTTAAAAGTTTTTTAATATGGTTATTTTTATTAATTGGGATTTTTACAGTAGCTTTTTTGATATATCCTTCTATTATTAATAGTGATAATATTAAAATGATGGACGAAATGATGGAAATGTTTCCAAAGGAAGTATTAGCTGCATTTAATATGGATATTTCTTCTATTAATAGTGTTTTTGGATGGTTAAAGTCAGAAGGTTTTGTATTTGTATTATTACTAACGGGGTGCTACTCAGGTATTCTTGGCTCTAATATTTTATTAAAAGAAGAAAGCGACAAAACAATTGAATATTTAAATAGTTTACCAATTAAAAGAAATACTATTGTGCTAACAAAAGCATTCGCAGGATTATTATATATAATTTTAATGGTCCTTATCCTTGGTGTATTTAATTATATAGGATTATCCTTAAGTGGTGATTTTGATAAAAAAATGTATATTTTACTCAGCATCACACCATTATTTTCTTCAGTGGTAATATATTTTGCTTGTATGTTTTTATCAACATTTACCCATAAAACTAAAAAGATGTTAGGTATTAGTTTAGGAATAGTTTTAATAAGTTATGTGCTTCAAGTATTATCTTCACTTGCCGAGACAACTGAATTTTTAAAATATGCATCAGTATTTACACTAGCCGATACTAGAAACGTAATAACAGATGTTACTATAAACCAATTTATAGTATTAATAAGCATAATTTTATCAATTTTATTCTTAGTATTAACATTAATTCGTTATAATAAAAAAGAGTTAGTTTGATATAGAATAAGGAAATATAAAGTGGATTAGTAAATCTACTTTTGTTCATGTTATAATTAGATAAATAGTAATTTATAAGGGAGATGAAGTTATGGATTTAGAAAGACTAACATTAGAACAGTATCAAAAAAGCATAAGTGATAAAAAAACATATTTAGAGGAGTGTTTAGAAAATGGTACCGCCGAATATTACATTATTAATTATAAAGGCGAAAAACATCAATTTTTCTTTTATAAGCATGATTTTATAGCAGATATTTGCGTTGAAGAAAAGTCTTCAAATAGTTTGTTTGATTATGCAGAAGTAATGAATGAAATTTTCTCTTTTTTAAAGAAAAAAGGTTTTAAGGCGATAAGAATAACTTTGTCAAATGACTTTTTTGTTGAAAGAAATGACTTAGCTAGAAAATATGGTTTTAAAGAAGTTGGAAGAGAGAAAATTGCCGAAAGAAATTTTATTCATTATGAAATGGAATTGTAAAATTGCAATTTAAAGAGGTGTTTAAAATGAGTAAGTATGAGCCACTATGGAAGTATTTAAAAGAAAATAATAAAGAAAGTTATAAGTTGTCCTATGAAGAAATTAAAAATATTTTAGGATTTGATATAGATCATTCATTTTTAACTTACAAAAAAGAATCCAAAGAATATGGATATGAAGTTGGCAAAATATCTATGAAAGAAAAGACAGTAATTTTTAATAAGCTCTAATCGCTAAATCATACTTTATAATGTAGATTATAAAGCCTTCTTTTTGTGTGCTATAATTGAGATAGATATTAATTATGGAGTGGTATAAATGAGTAAGAAAAAAATAATTAATATAATTAAAGTGTTATTTGTTATATATGGTTTAGTTTTATTATACGTTTTATTTATGCATAACCATTATAGATATGGAATGAGTTTTAGATTATCTAATTTTATTCCGTTTAATACAATAATTAATTATTTTATTAAACTTTCTGATAATTCTATAAATACAAGCATTGTCATTCAAAATTTTTCGGTAAATCTATTATTATTTTTACCAATGGGAATGTCATTACCTGTACTTTTTCAAAACAAAATAAATAAATTTTGGAAGTTTTTAATAATAATGGTAATAATAATAACATCAGTTGAAATAACGCAATATATTACTATGATAGGTTCTGCCGATATAGACGACCTTATTTTAAATACGATAGGAGCCTGCATAGGATATTTTATCGTCCATTTAAAATTTATTAGAAAAATATTAAAATTAGATGAATAAAAGTATTGACTCTAGGATTGTTTCCTGTTAAAAATAACCTTTACATTATATGATGTTAATGTGAAAGGAGAGAGATTATGGATCAAGAAAAAATCGGGAAGTTTATTGCCAAATGTCGAAAACAACAAAAGATGACACAATCTGAACTTGGAGAAAGGTTAGGAGTAACAGAAAAATCTATTAGTAACTGGGAAAACGGAAGAAATATGCCAGACTTATCTTTATTTAAACCATTATGTGATGAATTAGATATTACAATCAATGATTTAATGAGTGGTGAAAAAATAAATGAAGAAAATTATCAAGAAAGATTTGAGGAAAACATCGTAAACACCATTGATTATTCAACAAAAAGATTAAATAAATACAGTACAGTTATTTCTTTAATTTTAATTATATTTGGACTTTTCATTTCATTATCAGCAATTATGATATTTCCTTCAGAAAGTAGTTGGGGATCTATATATTCCGTGTTTGGAATAATAATATTTATGATAGGTATTTCCAGAATTACCCATGCAATTATATGGTATAAAAGATTGTTGTTACTTTTAGTAGTATTTCTTGGGGCGATGGGAATTCTATTATTTACTGATTATGTTAATGTTAAAATGAATGATGAGGCTCCAATGTTTAGATTAAAAACGACGACTACTGGTGATGTTATTTATTATGATACTTTATTTTATGACGCTTATAGATGTAATTTTGATGAAGATGATGAATACTGGGTTACTACTAAAAATAAAAACGTTACTATTAACGAATTAATAAATTATTGTAAATAATTAATTTTATAAAGCAAACTATATTAGATTTGCTTTTTTTATGTTATAAGAAAAGTACTTTTTTATACAAAAAAGTATTGACTGCCGCAGCGAACAAATGTTATAATTTTGGTAAATGGTAATGCAGGAGGTAGTAATATGGATAAAGAAATTTTACTTACATATATAGATAAGGTTCATACTACTGATTTAGGAAAATTAAGAATTAATAAAAATCTGAAATTAGATACGGATGATGTAGTAGATTATCTTAAAAATAAAATACTAGATAAAAACTGTAATATTTATAAACAAGGTAAGAATTGGTACTGCGAAATAGATAATATAAAAATAACTATCAATTCATATAGTTATACAATTATAACCGCGCATACTATTAAAAATGAAAAGGAGATAAACTATGGCTTTTGATTATAAAAAGGAATACAAAGAATTTTATATGCCTAAAAATAAACCTAGCATTATAACTATACCTAAAATGAATTATATTGCGGTAAGAGGGAAGGGTAATCCTAATGATGAAGATAGCGAATATAAAAATTCAATTGGATTATTATATGCGATTGCTTTTACAATTAAAATGTCTTACAAAGGAGATTATAATATAGATGGTTATTTTCAGTATGTTGTCCCACCATTAGAAGGTTTTTGGTGGCAAGATAATACTGATGGTATTGATTATAATAGAAAAGATGATATGCAGTTTATTTCTGTTATTAGACTTCCTGATTTTGTTACTAAAAAAGATTTTGATTGGGCGATAGAAGAGGCTACTAAAAAGAAAAAAACTGATTTTTCTAAAGTAGAATTTTTAACTTATGATGAAGGATTATGCGTACAATGTATGCATATCGGTTCTTATGATGATGAGCCAGCCACTATTAATTTAATGCATGAATATATGAAAGAAAATGGATATGAACTAGATATAACTGATACTAGATTTCATCATGAAATTTATTTAAGCGACCCAAGAAGATGTGATGTAAATAAATTAAAAACAGTTATTAGACATCCAATTAAAAAGATTAAGGAAGATTAATAAGATAAAATATAAAGGAGAAATGAAAAATGACAAATGAAGAAATAGAAGAAATATATGAACAAGAAATGTTCGAGCAGAAAGAAAAAATAAATTCCACTTATAATGTTAGAAATTATCATTATGCACCTTCAGGACATATTCCAGAAGAATATCAGGAAGTATATCATGAACTTCAGGATTTAGAACAAGAAGTAACTAGTTTATTAAATCAAACTACAGATAAATCAATGATATCAAAAATAAATGACAAAAAATCTAAAATATCAAGTTATTTAAATGACATACGTGAGTTTGGTTTATATAATGATTTAAATGTGTTTTTTAATCAAGACATAAATCAAATACCCTTAGAAATAAAAAAAGACATTAACCAAATAAAAGAATTAATAGAATATGGAAATTAATCATATGAAAACAGATTTAAGAAAAATACCCGGTGTTGGTGAAAGAACAAAAGAGTCCTTAATTAATATTGGAATTAGATATGTAGAAGATTTAAAGGGGAAAGATCCTTTAGAACTTTATGAAATGGACTGTAAGGTAAAAGGATTTAAAGAAGATAGATGTCAGTTATATTTATTTAGAATGGCTGTATATTATGCAGAAAATGAAAAACATGATAAAGAAAAATTAAAATGGTGGTACTGGAAAGATAAAGATTAACAAAAATGGAGGTGGCTATATGATATTAAATGTTAGTGGAAGAACAGATATAGTCGCCTTTTATAGTGAATGGTTTATGAATAGATATGAAGAAGGATTTGTTGATGTCAGAAATCCTTTCAATCCCAAATTGATTAGTAGAATAAAATTTGAAAATGTTGATGCAATTTTATTTTGTACTAAAAATCCTATACCGATTTTAAAACATTTAGATAAAATAAATAAGCCTATTTTATTTCACGTAACTTTAACACCTTATAAGAATGACATTGAACCTAGCGTACCTCCTAAAGGAAAAATAATCCTAGCAATAAAAGAATTATCGAAAATAGTTGGGATAGACAATTTAGCAGTTAGATATGACCCTATATTTTTAAGCGATAAATATAATATAGAATATCATAAAAAAGCCTTTGAGAAGATGTGTACATTATTAGATGGTTATGTTAAACAAATAATTGTTTCATTTATTGATGACTACAAAAATGTTAGAAAAAATAGAAATATTTTAAGATATAGAAATTTTACCGAAGAAGATTATAAAGAAATAGGTACTTCTTTTAGTAACAGTGCTTCTAATCATGGTATGACTGTTCAAACTTGTTTTGAAAATAGAAACTTAGTAGAGTATGGATTCAAAGAAGGAGAATGTTTGTCACATGAACTTGCATATAAATTAACCGGCAAAACTTATAAAAAATGGAAAGCAAGAAAAGAAGGAAAATGCAACTGCGCAGAAATGGTAGATATTGGTGTATATAATTCGTGCAAACACTTTTGTAAATATTGCTATGCCAACTTTGATGAAAGAACAGTTAATGATAACTTTAATAAGCATAACCCTAATTCTTCATTACTTGCAAGCAAATTACAAGATGATGATATAATAAAAGAAAGAATTAAATAAACTATAATATGAGTAAAAACTATATTTTAAGATGAAGAAAAGTCACTTAAAAAGCATCATAATTTCAAGTCATATTAATGAAAAAGCAAGTAAAATATGATATAATAATATATAGAATATATTAGAAAGAAGGTGTCATTATGAAATGTGTTTTAATGAATAAAAATACAGAAGTATTAGTTGCAGACTATGATGATGGATTACAAGTGTTTACAAGAATTATAGAAGTTAAAAATATTAATTATGCTCCATATATTTTAAAAAGTTTTTATATGGAAGATGATTTTAATAATAATCCATTTAGAACTAATTTAAGTGAATGGTTTAAAGGTAGGGGTATTCCTTCATGGAGAGATAAATTAGACTTGCTTTTACATAGATTAAATATAGATACGCCTTCAGAACTTTTAGACAAAGCATTTGGTTTATCGTTATCAGACCAATATTGGATTAAACCTTATGAAAGTGATATTAAATATGATGATATTAACTTTTTTGACAATGATTTTGATTATTCAGAGTTTCTAGAAGCCTCACTTTCATTAAATAGTAAAACTATAAAAAAAGAAGCTTCCTTAAAGACACCTAATAATACTACCGATGGAATGCTTAAAAAAGCTTGGATTATTGAAAATGGGACTAGATATTTATTAAAAGGTGGCTATAAAAATGAAATATTACAACCGTTTAATGAAGCGTTAGCCACGGAAATATGTAAACGTTTAGGATTTAATCACGTTCCTTATACATTAGATATTTACAAAGAAATGGTAGTATCAAAATGTCCTTGTTTTATCAATAAAGATACTGAACTTATTACTTGTTATCAAATAAAAAATGATATGAAAAGATATGACACTGAAGAAGACTTTGAAGAATATATAAAGAAACTAGAAGAAAATGGAATTGAAAATGCTAGAGAAAAAGTAGAAAATATGTATATCTTAGATTTTATTATAATGAATGAAGATAGACACTTAAATAATTTTGGGATAATAAGAGACATTAATACTTTGAAATGGTTAGATGTCGCACCTATATTTGATAATGGTATGGCTTTAAATATTAATTATTATGATGAAGAGGAAGTAGTTATTTCAGGGCATGGAAGATTATTTTATGAAGTTAAATCTTTTGATGATATTATTAAAATTGTAAGAAATATAAAAAGAATAGATATATCTAAATTAGAGGACATTGTAGAGTGGTTTGATGATTTACTTCATAAATACCAAAACGTTACTAAGATGTCAGATAGAAGAATTAATAGAATATGTATACTTTTAAATAGACAGATAAATAAATTAAAAGCGATAATAGAAGAAGCTGAATAACTGCAATAAAGATTATGAGCTTGTAACATTTGTGATTTATAAAAAAAATAAATAATTAAAATATGTTAAATTGTGTTATTGGTAAATCTTAATTTAAGGTTTACTTTTTAAGTGGTATAATACTTTTGATGGAGATGATACTTATGGGTAAAATTATAAGCGCTAAAAATGTAACTAAAATATATGATACTGGTGGTAATAAAGTAACGGCAATAGAAAAGATGTCGTTTGAAATTAATGAAGGAGAATTTGTGGTTATTTTAGGTCCTAGTGGGGCAGGAAAAACTACTATTTTGAATTTATTAGGTGGTATGGATACACTTACTTCTGGAAATTTAATTTCAAGTGGCGTTTCTTTAAAGAAAATATCAGATAAAGATTTAACTAACTATAGAAGAAATAAGGTAGGATTTGTTTTCCAATTTTATAATTTAATTCCTAATTTAACGGCTTTAGAAAATGTTGAACTAGCGACTGAACTTTGTAAGGATCATTTATCTCCTGAAGAGGTACTTGAAAAGGTTGGACTTAAAAAAAGAATGAATAATTTTCCTAGTAGGCTTTCGGGAGGTGAACAACAAAGGGTTTCTATTGCTCGTGCAGTGGCGAAAAATCCAGATATTTTACTTTGTGATGAACCGACGGGAGCTTTGGATTATGAAACTGGTAAGAAAATTTTGGGTTTACTGTACGATGTTTGTAAAAGCGAAAATAAGGCGATTATTGTAGTTACTCATAACTCTGCTATTAAGGATATGGCAGACAGAGTTGTTTATATTAAAAATGGTAGAATTACGGCTGAAGAAGTAAATGAAAATCCGAAAAATATTAAGGATATTGAATGGTAAGAAAGACATTTTTTAAATCTACTTTAAAAACTTTTACTGAGAATATCAGCCGATTTTTGGTAATTTGTTTTGTGGTGATGCTTGGAATAGCTTTTGTTTCTGGACTTGGAACTTTGTCTAGTTCTTTAACACGTTCTATTAATAATTATTATAAGAATAATAATGGTGCTGATTTAATTATTAAAACTAAATCGGAAACTGGTTTTACTTTAGATGAAATTAAAAAAATAGAGGATACTAATAAAGTTGTAGAAGTGAGACCGATTACTTCTATTGACAATGACAATGAAAGGGTAATTATTTCAGATTTCAATAATAATTCTTTGAATAAGTTATCTATCACTTCTGGTGAAAAGATAACTGGTCCTAATGAAATTTTAGTTGATAGAGTTAGTAAGGCTAAAATAGGGGATACTGTTAAGGTGTTGGGCTCTAATTTTAAAGTGGTTGGTGTAGTTAGTAATCCTTCTTATTATGTTATGGAGCCGGAGCAATCTATTCAGAATAAGGATTTAGACAATATTTATTATTTAGATAGTAATTATTATGATAATCAAGTTAAGTATTTAGTTACTGATTTATATGTTAAATTAGATGTGCCATTTGATATTTTTTCTAATAAATATAAAAATGAGGTTAAAAAGGTAGTTTCTAACATTGAAAGTGAAAACTCTAATTTTGTGGTTTTACCTTTAGATAAAAATTTATCTTTTGCACTTGTTAAAAGCTATGGTGAAAAAATTGATGTTATTGCTTCTATATTTCCATTATTTTTTATTGTTGTAAGTGTTTTGGTGGTTTATTCGACAATTACTAGATTAATTTCTGAGGAAAGAGAAATTATAGGGTGCTACCGCTCTTTAGGTATTTCTAAAATGATGATTGTAATTAAATATTTTGTATTTACTTTTTTGAGTGTATTTATTGGTGCATTACTTGGATTCTTTATTGGTATTAATTTAATTCCTTCAGTGGTTTATCCGGCATTTGATGCAATGTTTTTTATGCCTGATATGACTGGTTATCGTGATATAATGTCTGGAATTATTACTGGTTTAGTTATGCTTGTTATTTTATGTTTTATAACTATTTTATCGGTTATTTCTTTAATGAAAGGTGTATCTGCTGATTTACTTAAGCCAAAATCTCCTAAGGCTGGTAAAAAGATTTTAATGGAAAAAATTCCGTTTTTATGGAAACGACTTAGTTTTAAATACAAGTCTTCATTTAGAAATATCTTTCGTTATAAGGTTAATTTATTTATGACAATTATTTCGGTGGCAGGCAGTACAGCTTTGACTTTTGCAGGTTTTGGTTTATTTGCGATTGCGATAAGTCCGAATACTGATAAAATTCCAATTAGTATGGCAGATTCTTTTGCGCTTATATCTTTGGTCATTATTGCATTTGCTGCAATCCTTTGTGTTTTAGTAATTTTTAATATTACAAATATGAATATTCAGGAGCGTAAACGTGAAATTGCAACGCTTAGGGTTTTGGGGTATCAACAAAATGAGGTTAGTGGATATATTTATCGTGAAATTAATATTACGACTTTAATGGGAATTATTATTGGTATCCCGCTTGGATATATATTTTTAAATTTCTTATTTGAATTTTTAGAGTTTGGAAATATTAAAGATGTTAACTTTTATTATTATATACTTACAATTGTAATGATTATAGTTTTTGTGTTACTAGCTGAGTTTTTACTTAAAAGAAAAATTCGCAAGGTAGATATGAATGGCTCACTTAAGAGTAATGAATAATTTATTTGATGTAATGGTGGAAGATGTTAAAATATTACAAAAATAGAAAATGTAAACAAGGTATATCTAAGGAAAATATTACCTAGAACTGACTCGAAGAAAATCTACACGAAATAAAAAGCGCGTAGATTTTTATATG